>DATIAI010000035.1:0-6682 GCA_035458065.1 Algoriphagus sp.
ACATTCAGACTGGCGGCCATTGCAATGACAACAGGGATGTAGAGCTTATTCCAAAATTCAATTCCAAATTCCAGTTCACTTTTCCACCAGCCTTTTCGGGTTAAAAATTCTTTGGTTAAAATCAGAAATATCATGGCAAAACCAACTCCACCCACATTGGCATTGATTCCCAGCCAAGAACCCAAAAGTTCCCCGGTCCACATTCCCAAAATAAACGATACAGAAAGTAGGGCAAGGCCTTGAATCATTTCAGTTGATTTTTGATCGGGGAGTTAGGACAAGGCGATTTTTTTGAGATTATACATTTTGAATTGAATCTTGTGAAAGTAAATGGGATGGAAACTTACAAAAACAGTTTCTTCAAATCATTCTTTACCACTTTTCCCATTGCATTCCGAGGAAGATCATTCAGAAAAAGGTATTTCCTCGGAGTTTTATATGCTGGCATTCGCTCGCGAATCCAAGAATTCAAGTCTTTGCTGTCTAGGATTTGCGAGGAAATAATGCCCGCAGCGACCAATTCTCCCCATTCTTCATCCGGTAGTCCTACAACTCCGCAATCGGTGATCTCTGGATGTTTTCGAAGGACTTCCTCAATTTCAAGTGCTGAGATTTTGTATCCGCCGGACTTGATGATATCCACGGAGTCTCTGCCCAGGATCTTGAAATACCCGTCTTCCACTACTGCAATATCTCCGGTCATAAACCAGTCATCTTCCGTAAATGCCTTTTCTGTAGCCTCGGCCTTTCGCCAATATTCTTTGAAGACGGAGGGACCTTTGACCTGTATTTCTCCGGGTTCTCCTTCTGAAACTTCCTTATTTTTTTCATCTACTAAGCGGATCTGAACACCTGGAAGGGGTTTGCCGATATATCCGGCTTTCCGCTCTCCTTCGTATGGGTTGCTGATGGCCATGCCGATTTCCGTCATTCCATATCGTTCCAAAAGATAGTGTCCGGATATCTGTTGCCATTTTTCCATTACAGATACAGGTAGGGCAGCCGATCCGGAAACCATCAATCTAAATTGACTCAATTGGTCTGATATTGCCGATCTCATCACTTCTGACTCAGATTCAAATTGAGAAATTAGCTTGAAATAGATTGTAGGAACAGCCATAAAAACATTGACATTTCCTTTCAAGAAAGTTTCAAAAACCTGCTTTGCATCAAAAGGGTGAAGAAACTCCACTGTCGCGCCAGCCCAAAGTGCACAGGATACTACATTGATAATCCCGTGGACATGATGGAGTGGGAGGAGACAGAGGGTATAATCCTGCGAAGTCCATTTCCAGGCAGTAATAAGGGTACTTACCTGGGCTTCAATATTTGAATGTGTGGTCAATACTCCCTTAGGCAAACTCGTCGTACCAGAAGTATATAAAATCATTGCACCCCGATCTGAAGGGATTGAAGGTAATTGATGAACTTCACTGGTAGGAATTCCATCAGAAAGACGAATAAACCTTTTTCCCGAATCTCTAGAAAATGGGTCCATTTGAACCTCATATTCGGAACCTACAATTAGTATTTCTGCTCCGGTATCTTCAATAACATATTGGAGTGAAGGCAGGGGATAAGAGATACAAAGCGGAACTGCAATTCCTCCAGCCATCCAGATTCCCCATTGAACTGCCACATAATCAAATCCAGGAGAAACAAGGAAAGCAACTCTGGCCTGATTTAATTCCAATTTTTCTCCAAGTAAAAAGCTTGCAATGTTTTTGGAGCTTGCTGTCAGTGATAGGTAGGAAAAAGATTTTCCTTGATCCACAATTGCAGTTTTTGATGGATTTTGAAAAGCTTGTCTGAATAACGGAAACATGGAAACAACGGATTTTTGAGGAATTTAAGAAAGCTGAGGATTTTTCCATTCCCTTTCGTTTTGAATTTGGAGGAATTCCCGGATTTTCTCCAATCCATATTTTCATCGCTAGTTTGAAAAAGGAAATTCAATATAACTTTTAAAAAATGACTAAAAAGAAAAAACCAGCCTTAGGCTGGTTTTGGATTAGTTGATTTTGACCGCTGCGCATTCTTCGGTAAGAATAATTGCGTTGTTTTGATTTATTCTACCTGCGGGAATTGTTGGATCTTGTTGGAGAAGCCTTTCAAGCATTTCGGCTTTTTCTTCCCCTGTAATAATCCAGAGGATCTTTTCAGCTTGGTTGATCAGAGGGTAGGTCAAGGTCATCCTGTTGCGGCCTTGGTAGGGAGTGCTGGTCATAGCCACATTTTTGTCCATAACTTCCAAAACCTCATCACCGGGAATCAATGAAGCTGTATGTCCATCTGCACCCATTCCCAAATGAATCAAATCAAGTTTTCCTGTTTCAGTAATAGTTTTAATATAATCAGCATATTCTTCGCATGCTTGATCTAAATCCTCCGCAATGACGGGCATTGGGAATATATTCAGCCTGGTCATCAACCTGGTCCCCTGAATAGTATTGAATAATTGGGTCAGATTACGGTCCTGGTGTCCATCAGGCGCGATTCTTTCATCCACCTGAAACAGGTAAACTTTTTCCCAAGGCAAATCTTCTGCTGCCAATTCTTTGATCATTTCCCAAGGAGTGCGTCCTCCGCTTATAGCCATGGTGAAAAAACCTTTTTTACTTAAGTTTTCTCTGATTCTATCTGCGATAAAACTAGCTGCTTCTTTAGCTACCACATTGGCTGTCTGAAATGTCCTTATTTCCATTTATTTGGTTTTGGTTACAATTGGATTATTCCAACCTCCCATGGGATGGATTTGTTCATTTACATTTTCGGGTCCCCAGGTTTTCGCATCATACGAATAAACCGGGTGATCCGAAGAAAGATAGTCGTCTACAATTTTCCAAGCTTCTTCTACATAATCCTGACGGGCAAAATGTGTAGGATCGCCGGCCATTGCATCGGTGAGTACTCGCTCGTAGGCATCTTTTTCGTTTGGAAAAGGAGTTGGGTTTCCTTGAACTTCGGAAAGAACTGATGCCATATCTTCACCTGGAGCCATAATTAGCATGCCAAAGGCAACTTTAACATCAGGGCTGATTCTGAATCTGATATGGTTTGGCTGGGTGGCAATCGATGAATATGCAGAGGGTAAGTGTTTAAACTTCACCAATATTTCAGTGCAAGTCACAGGAAGATTTTTGCCTGCTCTGATGAAAAAAGGTACCCCATCCCATCTTGGTGAATCGATATGTAATCTCATGGCTGCAAAAGTTTCTGTTTTCGAACCTTCTTTTACTGCTTTTTCACTGAGATACCCGTTGTATTGTCCGCAAATGACATCTTGGGCCCGAAGTGGTGCGATAGCCTTCAATACTTTCACCTTTTCGTCCCGGATGGACTCACTGTCTAATGCTTTCGGAGGTTCCATGGTCAGATTGCAGAGAATCTGGAAAAGGTGATTCTGGATCACGTCGCGGATGGCTCCCGTGACATCGTAAAATGCACCGCGACCCTGAATTCCAAAATCTTCAGCCATCGTGATTTGGATACTTTCAATATAGTTTTTGTTCCAAACTGGCTCTAGCAGAGAATTGACAAAGCGGAAAAAGACAATGTTGTTGACTGGTCTTTTGCCAAGGTAATGGTCTATTCTATAGATGGAACTTTCAGAAAATTTAGACAAAAGGACTTTGTTAAGCGCTTTTGCAGAATCATAATCAGTCCCAAAAGGCTTTTCTACGATAATCCTTGCGCCTTTTGCGCAACCTGAATTTTCCAATTGGCCGATGATTGTAGGAAAAAGAACCGGTGGGATAGCCAGGTAATGGGTAGGGTTCTTAGCCCCTCCCAGAGCCTCTCTGATTCTTCGAAAAGTCTCCTGATCAGTGTAATCACCACCTACAAAAGCGAGGAGGTTACAGAATTTCTTATACGAGGCTTCTTCAAACTGGCCATGTTTTTCAATGCTTTCCTTTGCTCTGGCTCGTAATTTCTCCAGGTCGTAATCCCCACGGGCAACGCCAATAATTGGTGAATCCAGATTTCCCCTTTTGACCATCATGTGAAGGGCAGGGAAGATTTTTTTATATGCCAGATCGCCGGTTGCGCCGTAAAAAACCAGAGCATCTGATTTGACTTGACTCATGAATGTTAGGGTAAATAGGATGAAAAGATAATGATGGAAATGGATGGACATCCAAAATTCCAATTTTGGATTGAATGCTCAATTCGGGAAATTAGTTTCCCGTTTCTCTCAAAACTTGTAGGATTTTTCCCAAAGCCTGAAACCACCGGTGAAGGCATTGTTGTTTGAACCTAGCCTGCAATCCTCAGGAATTTCTTCCAGAATTTTTGAATTTCCGCCACCGAGAACAATTTGATCAGGCTGGAAGCAACGCCTATAGTGAGCTATTGTCATATAGACCAATTCTTTCCATTTGTTTTTACCCAACTTTTTCAGTGCAGCGTTTCCTACATGAGTTTCAAAAGTCCCTTGCTTGAAGGGTAGGTGACCACCTTCCATAGGTAAGATGAGCTCTTCAAACACAATCGCCGTCCCCAAACCGGTACCGAAACCCATAAAAAGTAATTTCCCGCCTTCGTAGCTTCCCAATGCCTGCATAGCTGCATCATTGATGATTTTTACCGGGCAGCCGAAAGCAGCTTCAAAATCGAAACTTTTCCATCCCAAACCCATATTCACCGGATTTGCGACGATTTTGCCATGCTTCACTACTCCCGGAAAACCAATTGAGATTGCTTCGTAATTCCAGTCTTTGGCGGCTTCCTTAACCAAAGGGACCATGTCTTCTGGAGTGAAATCTTTGCCTGAAGGGATTTTGATGCGTTCAGGTTGACCTGTAGCGAGAATTTTTATGTTGGACCCTCCAATGTCAATTACGAGTACTTTCATTTTTTTCAATAGGTAGTGAGGCTTATTTTCTTCGACGGGAACATTGAACTGGGTGAAAGGTTAAAATTCCCACACAAGAATTGGGTAAAATTTTAATTAATTGTTTAATTATATGAATAATTAGGATTAAAGATAATCAAACCTTTTTCTTGAATAGGATGAAATTTAGGTCTTTTTAAAATTGAACCTTGCTTATTTCATTCATTAATCGATAAAATATTTGCTTTATTGTAAAATGATCTAATCTTAATTTTGATAAAATTTATTTATAAAAAATAAAATTCCGACAATAGGGGCCAAGAAAAAATGACTAGATATCCTGATTTTCCTCATAAACGGCATAGCCCAACCATTTAACTGAAGTGCAGACTGATGATTCTACATTTTAGTTAAGGTGATCAGGCTGGAGATTTTTAATTGGGTGCAAATTCAGGTCCTGGTTTGAATTTATTCAAAGATGGCCTGAAGCTTAAAAAATGGTTGTCTCTATTTCATGTTAATCAAAAAATGAGACTAAAAAACCTAAACTGAAACCAGCTTGAAATGATAGTTTGATTGTTCTTTTCTGTTCCAGCTGATTTCCTTGCTTAAATGATAAAATGCCTCCAATAGAGGTGCATTATTCATTTTTCCCGCATCTACCGCTCTGAAGCCGATCAGTTCAATTAGTCTTTTAACGCGGATTTTTTCCGGGATACTGTCGCCGCAGTAGTAGGTTTCTTTGATGACTCCCAGAATATCCGAGTTGGGGTAATCTATCCCGAGATTATTGAAGGCCTTGAAAATCGGAGTTTTCGGAGCAGCTTTTACAATTAGTCGGGTATTGGAATTTGCCAGTTTTTGGTCATAGATGGCGTTGGTGCAATCAATTATGATTTTGCCATCCATATCCACGTTTTTTAGCGCATTGCAAACTTCCGAGAGGTAATCGTTTTCGCAGCAAATCAAAATAAATTCTGATTGGATAATTGCAGATTCAAAAGGACAAATTCGGTTGTGGAGGCGATTGAGGGTTTTCCAATCATTGTTTTCTGTATCGAAATCACTTTTTACCCCAAAGACCACGGAAAGTCCTGCTTCCAGATATTTTTTCCCCAAAGTTTTGGCCAGCCCAGTGCCGCCAAGAATTCCCAGTTTCATAGTGTTTGGTTTTTTTGAAATGGTATTGTCCTATTTGATTTTCTAAACGGTGCAAACTTAGGGTAAGTGATAAACTTCAGAAAATCAGTAAGAACAAATGAAAAATAGATTAAAGTAATTGAAAATCAAAATTTAATTTTGAAAAAATCCATTAAACAGTATATTATTCATTTCTTATATTTCAAAAGACAAAAATAGGTATTTATAATTTTATCTATTTTTTAAAATAGTTCAACTTTTTAGATAGTCATATATATACATGACTAAACCTAATTCTGAAATCCGGTCGAAAAAATAATTAGGTTATTTACGAACTATTTTAAATTTTCTACTAAAGTAGAGTTTGATATATAGGAAAATGCTTAAAATCAAATAGGTGAGACGGTCATTGTAAGAATTCAGTTCCCGTTTATAGGAAAAACTCAATTTTTTAAATTTTATCCAAAGTTCGATTTTTTTTATTTGGGATTTTAAGAAATTAATTTCACCAAAATAAGCCTCAGTTTCCTTTAAATCGGATTTTTATCCCTGAGTTGTAAATTTTTCACTATGATTTTTCCGCTAAAAAAAAATTTCATGAACATTAATCTGTAATACAAAGTAAATAAAATGCATTTAGGTTTTGGATAATCAAATTCCTCACTTAACTTTGGACTCGTTGAAGTTCTACAGAAAGAAGAATTTTTG
>DATIAI010000036.1:0-3282 GCA_035458065.1 Algoriphagus sp.
ATGTTGAATATCCGGACCCATTTCGGTGGGGTGATGACTGAAAAAAGAGAGTTCCGCAAAAGCATGATCACCATGCGAAGCCAACCGAGAATCGTGCATTTGGCAGCCGATCAACGGCCTCCCGGCTCAGAAAATCGCTACCAGCGGGAATTCCTCAACCGGCCTGCCTATTTCTTCGAAGGCGGAGAATTTATGGCAAAAAAAATGCAGCTTCCGGTGTTCTTCGGAACGATGACCAAAGTAAAACGGGGACATTATCGGTTTGAATTTGCCAAAGTGGCCGAACCTCCATACGACACACATGAAGCGCACAGCATCACGGATGAATTTTGCCGGAGGCTGGAAGAAAACATCAAAAACCAACCTGATCTCTACCTCTGGAGCCATAAACGGTGGAAGGTTTAAGTCGGGAAGTTGGAAGTTGGGTAGTTGGAGGCAAGTCTATCTAAAAGTTGTAAGGTTGAAAAGTTTGAAACTCCAAAATGGAACAAACTTAGACTCCCGATCTTCCAAATCCCTCTGAAAACGTAACTCTGAAATTTGTGCTGAGCGTAGTCGAAGCATCGTAAATAAAAATTACCACAAAACATTTGACTCTTAGATCTTGGCTCCAGCATCTTGTATCTAAAGTCTTTCTTCTCAAAATATGGATTACCTCAAGGAACTGAACCCTCCACAATTACAAGCTGTCCAGCATACCGATGGTCCGGTGATGATTATTGCGGGTGCAGGCTCTGGCAAAACCCGGGTACTTACTTACAGGATTGCGCACCTGATTTACGCCAAAGGAATTGATCCGTTTAATATTCTCTCACTGACTTTTACCAACAAAGCAGCGGCAGAAATGAAACACCGGATTGAAACTTTGGTTGGGCTCGAAGCCAGAAATACCTGGATGGGGACTTTTCACTCCATTTTTGCAAAAATCCTGCGGGTAGAATCCTCCAAAATCGGATATCCATCCAACTTCACGATTTACGACACAGACGATTCCAAATCGCTGATCCGGACCTTGGTCAAGGAAATGCGGCTGGATGACAAAGTGTACAAGCCCAGCGTGGTTTTATCCCGAATCTCCGGGGCAAAAAACCGGCTGATTTCATGGCAAGCCTATCAGGCAGACATTTATGTTAAAGCTGATGATGAAGCTGCCATGAAACCTAGAATGGGAGAAATCTACCAGAGGTATCAGGAACGACTTTTCAAAGCCGGCGCGATGGATTTCGACGATTTGCTTTTCAATACCAACGTCCTTTTCCGAGATCATCTCGACGTGCTGAACAAATACCAACAGCGCTTCAAATATGTGATGGTAGATGAGTTTCAGGACACCAACATTTCCCAATATCTCATCACCAAGAAACTTGCAGCCGTACACCAAAACATCTGTGTGGTAGGCGATGACGCACAGAGTATCTATGCTTTTCGTGGTGCGGATATCCAGAATATCCTGAATTTCGAAAAGGACTACCCGGATCTTTTTGTAGTCAAACTGGAGCAAAACTACCGCTCAACCAAGACCATTGTCGAAGCCGCAAACTCCATTATCGATAAAAACAAAGCCCAACTCAAAAAGCTCGTTTGGACCTCCAATCCCGAAGGAGAACTGATTGAACTGATCAAAGCTGCCTCAGACAACGAGGAAGGCCGGATTGTTGCCAACATAATTTTCGAAGAGAAAAACAACAAAAAACTCAACAACAGCGATTTCGCCATCCTCTATCGAACAAACTCACAATCGAGATCGATGGAAGAAGCGCTTCGCAAAATGAACCTTACCTACAAGATTGTGGGTGGACTTTCTTTCTACCAAAGGAAAGAAATCAAGGATTTGATGGCCTACATGCGCTTCACGGTCAACCCCGTGGATGAAGAGGCTTTCAAGCGGATTATCAATTATCCGAAGCGGGGAATTGGGGATACTTCGGTGGACAAAATTCTTGTATCTGCTTACGAGCACGATATTCCACTTTGGGATGTAGTCCAAAATGCGCACAGCTTTTTGGGAGGTAAAGCCGGAAGTTCGGTGAGTGATTTCTCGACGATGATCAAGGCTTTTCAAATCGAAGTGGAGCGAAAAGACGCATTCGAAGCGGCAAGCTCCATCGCCAAGCAGAGTGGATTGCTCAGGGAGCTTTATGAGGACAAAACAATCGAAGGGCTCAACCGCTACGAAAACGTCCAGGAATTGCTCAATGCAATCAAGGAATACGTGGACAATCCTGAAAATGAGGACAAAAGCTTGGGTTCTTTCCTTCAGGAAATCGCTCTACTGACCGACAACGATCAGGATAAAGACAAAACGGATGCGATCACACTGATGACTGTCCATGCCTCCAAAGGCTTGGAGTTTAAGCAAGTCTTTGTGGTCGGAATGGAAGAGGATCTTTTCCCCTCACAGATGATGATGCAAAGCAGGGACGACCTAGAGGAAGAGCGCAGACTTTTCTATGTAGCGACAACGCGGGCCATGGACAAATTATACCTGACATATGCCTTGTCACGTTATCGGTTTGGACGTCTGCTCAACTGTGAACCGAGTAGATTTCTTGAAGAAGTGGACCAAAATATGCTCAAAGTTAACAAACGGGTTGCGTCTAGAGAGATGCCCGGAGCCTTACGGAAAGAGGGAATGCCGGGAAGTGTAGGCTTTGTTGGGATCAAAAAACAGCCCGAATCCCGTCAGCCCATTCAGCTTAAAATCCATACGCCATCGCCGGATTTCAAGCCAAGTAACACCAACAACCTCAAAGCTGAACAATTGGTGGAGCATCCGAAATTCGGGTTTGGGAAGGTTCAAAAAATTGAAACAGAAGGCCTTAACAAAAAAGCAACCATCCAATTTGAGCATTTTGGAGAGAAAACATTATTGCTTAGCTTTGCCAAGCTCAGAATTATAGACTAATCACCTGCCTCCCTGTCCTTTGGTGATTTTTTGTTACCTTTTGTATGGCAAAAAACGGGAAGCAATATGGAGCACACCGAACCTGAAAAACAAAATCTTATTTTGAAAGAATACGGCAAAAACATTCAACGCCTGGTCGACCATGTCACCGGTATTGAAGACCGTGAGAAGCGCACTCAAAGTGCCTACACCGTCATTGAAATCATCAAACAACTCAATCCATCTGTCAAGCAGGAAAGCGATCAGAAACTTTGGGACGACATCTACATTATGTCTGATTTCAAACTCGACGTGGACGGACCATTTCCGATGCCTGAAAAAGAACTTTTGGGAAAAAGACCCCAGCCTGTAGGCTACCCAAAAGGTGAAGTAAAATT
>DATIAI010000037.1:0-2574 GCA_035458065.1 Algoriphagus sp.
GAATTGAAAGTTGGCGTTCATACCATAAATCCACTTCGGAAAAGGGTTTCCGATCACTGTTCGGTCAAACGCGTTCACCACACCATCAGGAATACCTTCTGGTCCGGAGAGATCCGCATATTTCAAATCACCGGGACTGGTAAGCGTACTGCCAAATTGAACAGGTGCTGCATCCACTTCTTCCTGGGACTGGAAAACACCATCGGCCTGATAGCCAAAGTAAGCGTTGAAAGGCACTCCGATTCGGATGATGGTATTCCCGCCGATTGTTTCTATTCCATTTGGCCCAAGGCTGGTTACTTTGTTGTCAGCCATTCGGGTCACGTTTCCCGAAAAGCTCATGACAAGCTTGCCGATGTTTTCTCTATATCCCAATGAAAGCTCTACTCCTGCGTTTTCCATTCCTGCCGCATTTACAGCTGCCAGGTTGGTGACCCCAATCGAATTTGGAATCGGGAAATTGGTATATAAAATGTCGGATGAAATTCTCTTGAAGTAATCTGCAGTCAAGTTCACTTTATTACTGAAGAAAGAAGCATCCACTCCGATGTCAAACTGTTCGATGGTTTCCCAGGTGATAAACGGATTGGCAAGGGAAGTCAAAGCCACTGCCGACAGGATTACATCTTGGCCCACATGATAGTCCAGACCGGTGTTGTAGGTTTGCTCGAAGATATAGTTACCGATTCGGTCGTTGCCGCTGATTCCCCAACTACCCCGAAGTTTCAGATCCGTAATAGTTTCGGAACCCTGCAAAAAGCCTTCTCTTGCAATATTCCAACCCGCGGATATGGATGGGAATGTTCCATACCGGTTATCTGCACCAAATTTGGAGGAACCGTCACGGCGGACATTTGCCTCAAATAGATACTTTTCTTTGTAGTTGTAGTTTACCCTGGCAAAAACGGATTGCCATGCTTCTTCAGAAGCACCCCCACTTACCGAGGGATTGACAACTCCACCACCGTCGAATTCCTGAATTGCATCGGAAGGGAAGCCCTGAAGAGAACCTGAAAATCCATCCACTTTATCATAAATAATAGAGTAACCAAGGATAAAACTTAAGTTGTGAGTTTCATTGATGCTGGTAGAATATCTTAGGATATTCTCATTGAGTAAGCGATAATTGAAATTTAATTCGTTGGAAAGGGAATTGAGATCATTTTGCTGAACCACATTACCTTCCCAATCACGGGTCACCAAAGTGGGCCGGAAATTGGAAATGTTGGCGTAGTTGATAACTGCACTTCCACTTGTCTCCAGAAAAAGCCCATTTGCCAACTTGGCACTCAGCCCGATACGTTCGCTGAGGTTGATGTTATCACTGTTATAATCTCCATTTGTCCCGGTCAATAATACATTGTTGATAGGATAGGAAAAATTGACATTTTGGTAAGCCCCATCCACAACTCCCAACTCTCCATTGGAATACCGAACCGGAACCACAGGAGAAGAGCGTTGGAACTGATTGATAATTCCTGTTTCTCCGGTAATCGCATTGGCACCTCCACTTGGACCTTCAAATCTGGACCAGTACCCGTTGGTCACATTGGTCACGGTGAGCCAATTATTGGGTTTTAGGGTTAAATTCAATCCGAGGTTGTACCGATCTGATTTGAATTTTCCATTTACGATGGCCTCCTGATTGAGGTATCCCAAGGAGACACGGTAGGTCATTTGGTCTGTACCACCGTTGAATGACAGGTAATGGTTTTGAATTGGAGCGTTACGTAGTGCAACATTAGCCCAGTTGGTGTTTGAGTAGCGATCAGGATCTGTCCCATTTCTGATGAGATCAATTTCAGCCTCAGAGAATCTGAGAGGTGCATTTGGCCCGTTTACATTGCGGTCACGCTCATTTCTTAGAGTAGCATAATTCAAGGCATCCAGATACTTTGGTATTACTGTGACTTGTTGGGAACCAAAGTAATTGTTGTAATCCACAGAAAATTTACCCTTGGTTCCTTTTTTGGTAGTCACTACCAAAACCCCATTGGCACCTCTTGCTCCATAAATCGCCGAAGCTGATGCATCCTTCAAAACTGAAATACTTTCAATATCCGATGGAGCCAAGCTGTTGAATTCAGCCAGTCCTTCATATTGAATATTGTCTATCACTACCAGTGGATTTGCTCCCCCGAAGGTTCCGATTCCCCTAATGACAATCGCAGAACCATCTGCTCCCGGGAGACCGGATGATTGGGTCAGCTGAACTCCGGAGAACTTTCCATACATCAACTGTGCAGAATTAGTAACCGGCTGATTGACCGCATCATCAAATTTGAGCGTCTCGACAGAACCTGTGAGGTTGAGCTTTTTTTGCTCGCCATATCCCACCACTACTACTTCCTGAAGCAAGGATTCGGATTCTTTCAAAGTAAGATTGATCATCGATTGATTGCCGACCTGAACTTCTTGGGACTCGAATCCGACAAGACTGAAAACCAAGACAGACTCCTGCGAGCCTACATTGATAGAATATCCTCCGTCCAGGTCCGTGACTTTGCCATTAGATGTTCCTTTTTCCAGGACAACTACACCAGGAAGCGCATCACCATCGGGAGAGATTACCTT
>DATIAI010000038.1:0-13024 GCA_035458065.1 Algoriphagus sp.
AAAGGGTAAAAAGAGCCTTCCATTTTGGAAGGTTTTTTTTGAATCCTGATTTCAACTTGCCTCAGATGAGCAAATCTGACTAAATATTACAGGTTGAATCTCTATGAGGAACCCTAAAAATGTCCTGTCACAAATAAAAGATTGTAGCAAAATCGTATGAAGAAATTCCTGAAACTATTCTCTCTTTTCATCCTGTTGGTTGTGTTGGTCATTGGGGGAATATTCCTATACAATTGGAGAGATAGGCAACCCGGTTATGTGATTGACCTGAAATTGGAAAACAAAACTCCGCAAACTTTACAAGCTGGGTTTGCCAAAAGGGCGATCACCCCAACCATAGTAGATACCTGGAATGATGCCAATGGTGATAACAAATACGATGAAAGTGATGGGGATACTTTTAACGATCTGAATAAGAACGGAAAATTCGACGCCTTTTGGATTGCCGGAATGAGCAATGCCAAACCCGCTCAGGGTGTACACGATGACGTGTGGTCCCGTGTCATGGTCTTGGACGATGGAAAAAGTAGAATCGCCATGATTTCTATGGACGCAATTGGCTTTTTGCACGGCGATGTTATCGACATACGGCAACGTATTCCGAAGGAATTGAATATCGATTATACCCTGCTTTCCTCCACCCATACACATGAAAGCAATGATCTGGTAGGTATTTGGGGCGAAAACATTTTCAATTCCGGAGTCAATGTCGAGATGATGGAATATGTCAAAGAGCAGACTGTTGCGGCCATCATCGAAGCTGCTAATAATCTGCGCCCCGCAAAGCTTGTCTTTGCAGAAGACCTGTCTGGAAGGGATTCTGTGCTGATGAAAGACACCCGTAAGCCCATTGTGAAAGCAACAGGAATACACCTCATGCAGGTATTGGATCTGGAAAACGACCAAACTTTGGGCACGATCATCAACTGGTCCAACCACCCGGAAACCCTGTGGAGCCAAAATCTTTTGATCAGTTCCGATTTTCCACATTACGTAAGAGAGGGGATTGAAAATGGCGTTTATAACGGAGACGAACTCATGCAAGAAGGCCTTGGTGGGGTTGCCATCTATTTTTCGGGGGCGATTGGGGGCTTGATGGCTCCACACCCGTCCATCGCAATACACGATCCGTTTACGGGCACTCCCTATTCGGAGCCAACCTATGAAAAGACCAAAGCCCTCGGCGATCATATTGCCCTGATGTCACTTGAGGCTTTGAAGATGAGAGGTGATACCCTCACGGCTTCCAATATTTCGGTTCGAGCCAAGACTATCTTTGCTCCACTGGACAATATCACCTTTAAAATCGCCAGTGGTATTGGCTTGATAAAAATGGGGATGCCGGAATATTTCAAATCAAGAACAGAGGTTGGCGCTATCCGTATCGGCCCGGCGATGTTCCTGAGTATTCCGGGAGAGATCTATCCTGAAATCCTCTTTGGCGGCGTAGAAGCTCCTGCCGGGCGTGAGTTTGATATACAGCCTATAGAGACTCCTCCGATTCAGGATTTCATTACCGACAAATACAAGTTTTATCTGGGACTATCAAATGATGAGATTGGTTACATCATTCCCAAAAGTGAATGGGACACAGGGAAGCCGTATCTCTACAATGATGAACGTGACACCTATGGCGAAGAGAATTCCCTGGGACCGGAGACAGGGCCGCTGATCTATAAATCCCTGATTGAAGTGATTAAAGAGTTGGAGTGATCAGTCCCAGTATCCAGTGATCAGTCGCAGTGGGAAGCCGGTAGTTCATGAGTTGGGAGTGGTGAAAAGTAAGTAGTAAGTTCCAGTGGCCAGTCGAAGGTTTAAGTGTTCAGTCTCAGTATTCAGTGATGAATGGATCACAGCAACCTCAATTCGGCCGGTAAGCGAGCTGCGGACCAACCGAAAACATCCAACCGACTACTTCAGAAAATCCGAAATCCGAGATTCGAAATCCGAAATCACACGCCTCACACTTTTGCTGAGCGGAGTTGAAGCATCCCTCACTCTATATTCTTTAAAAAGGAAATAGCCCTTTTTGATATTCCCAGGGTATTGCACTAAAAAAGGAATGAATTCTAAATTTCTCCCGATCATCTTAACCGGCCTTACTCTTGGGACGGCTTGGGCTATCAGAGGTCAGTTTGGACATGAACAAGGTGCGGCTTGGGCCGGCGGGATTGCGTGTGTTTTTCTGGTATTGTTTTCAAAAAAGAAAGAATGGATCTCGGGCGGTCTTAAAGCTTCGCTTCTAGGTGCAATAGGTTGGGGACTTGGAGGGATGATGAGTTATGGACAGGTTGTGGGTTACGGCCGGGTCAATGATTTTTTGAACGTTTCTTACGGATTGCTGATGATGTTTGTCATCGGGGGGCTTTATGGATTTCTGGGCGGAGGCCTTTTTGGTCTTGGTCTTCAGGAGTCTTCTTCCGGCAAAAAAGTAGCATGGCACCAACTCTTGGTGGAGATGTGTGCAGGAGGTATCATCTTTTATTATTTCGTCATTGAGCAGTTGGGGATATTGATGACGCCTCCTCGCTCCGAAGCTTGGGCTATCTGTGCAGGAGCCGCCATCGCTTTGGCTTATTTCTGCAGCCGAAATTCCTATTCTGGATCGCTGAAAGTGGCCATTTACTCAGGTTTGGGTGCCGGTTTTGGATTCGGATTTGGAGAATTTCTGTTGGTTTTGGGCAATGTCTCGGGACTGAAAATCAATTTCTGGAACGTCATGGAGTATTCTCTGGGCTTTTTTGGAGGAATTGGTATGGCCTATGGTGCCTTGACTGCAACTTTTGAAATCCGCAAACCTGAAACTTCACCAAGTGCGACAAAAATCACCTGGCCAATTTTCGGTCTGATGACATTGATTCCTTTTATCGTCTGGCAGCAGACCTTTTGGGACAATGACGTCGTGGCCATTTATAAAAGTCCTGCACCAATAAATCCCGAATATTGGGCCGGAGTCGGGATAACCCTTGGATTTATTGCCTTTTTGATTTGCATGATCTCAGGCTTTACCATTTCCAAAAAGTGGGGCATAAGCTCTGATTCCCAGCGTTACAGTTTGATGAAATGGGCAGGATTGATCCTGTTTGGAACCTACGTAGTTTACACTATCCTGATCACAGGATCTTATTTGAGTCTATATCGTCCCGAGCAGTTTATGTATGTGCTCAATTTCGCAGTGATCGTGGCACTTATGCCTTATTGCAATGTGGAATTTGCCCTAACGTCATTTCAACCCAAAAAGGCCCTATACCTTTTTGTAGGGATCATTGCTTTTCTGCTGGTAATTTCAGCAGTGGCTATTTCAACACATGATGGATTGCCACATGCTAAAGGCCGGTTTGGGGTCGAGAATCAGGAGTGAAAAACCAGAATCAATGGGGTGAAGTTATCAAAGTTCATTTTTTTGAAATCCTTCACTGAAAAGGAATATTGAAACATAGCTTAAATAAAAGGTAAAAAGAGCCTTCCATTTTGGAAGGTTTTTTTTGTGATAGTTCTCGAAAAAAAGACCTGTCAGGATTTCAAAACCTGACAGGTCTGTAGCTTATGTGACTTAATAATTACTTTTTTGGTAAACACAATGAAGCAAAGGACACAAAGTGGAATGGGGTTTTAGAAGGGAGCTCCTTTGATCCCAATATTCCTTTTTGGTTAAAACTCAAATTTTGGATAATGGCCTTTTGGACTTGATAAATAGTCTCTTGAAAACACAAAGTAAGACCACAAAGAGGAATGATTTTTAGAAGAAAACGTCTTTGATCCCTATGTTTCTTTGTGTTTAAAACTCAAAATCAATCCTTCCGGATTTCAAATTTATCCAATACTTCTCCATCAGTTTTATAAGAAGTAAGGGTCAGGGTATTTCCTTTTAGATCTATTTTTTGATAAAGGTAATCATCAGGAAAGGTCGCGTCGATCTGATCCCAGTTTTGGGTTTCGCTTTCAAATCCACCTGAAGTTGCAGCAGAATGGACAAACATCATCCTTGATGAACTCTTGGTAAACTCAGCTAGAGGTTTGGATCTCATGTAAAAATGGAAATGCCCACTCATGACCAGATCCACTCCATGCTTTTCCAAAGCAGGAAGCCATTCTCTCTGAATGTCAGGATAAGGCTCCACGGAATTGAACATCGGAAAATGCACCACCATAAACTTCCATTTGGCGGGATTTTCAGCCAGGGTTTTTTCGATCCATTCAGTTTGCCCTTCGATAGGGAGTGTCCCGTCCATCATCAGGAAAAGAGGATCGTGGTATTTGAAGAAGTAGGTGAACTCATTATGAGCGGAATCTGGTCCGTTGGTGGGTAAGTCAAATAGCTCCTGATACATCCAGGCCCCAAGCCCGTCTTGGCTGTCGTGATTTCCGGGTACGGGCATAAAGGGTCGTTGAGCCCAAGCCTTTCCGGTATAGCCAAATAATTCATCCCAGTTATCCCGGTAAAGACCTGTGTTAACCAAATCGCCGGATTGTACATAGAATCTGGTTTCGGGATTTCTGGAGGTGGCATCCTGAAGCATCTTTCCGGTTTTTTCGTCGTTGTGCATGTCGCCAAACCACAGAAAAGAAAAATCAACAGGATTGGATTCGGCGGTCTGAAATTCCAGTATATCACCGGACTTGGAGTTGCTGACAATCCTGTATTCATAGCGGGTTCCGGGTTTCAGATCCCTTAGTCTTGTGGTGTGTCTTTGGATATATCGATCATTTTGGAGAAGTCGGTCTTCCATTCGGTATGTGTTTGAAATGGTCTCCAGAGTATCCTGAGATGACTTTTCCCAATATTGAATTTTACTTTCTTTTACCAAATCAGCAGTTCTCCACTGGATAGAAACTGAATTCGAAGGATCCCCAGTCCAAGTAAGGAGTACCTGATCGGCTGATTCGGAAGATGGAAAAATCGTTTTGCGGAAGGCATTTAGGAAATGGGCTTCCCGGGCTCTTCCCCGAACTGTCGTCAGGAGAATCTCACCTTGAAGACTTTCCGGTACTTCAGTCAGCTTGAGCCCATCCCAATCGTGATAAGTAAAAGCGCCTGCCTGAAATTTTTCCTGGTGTTGCTTTGCAGGAAATATTGGCTTGATTTCCAAAGTTGTGCCGGTATGGACAGGAGCAATGCTCACAAAGTAAACAGGTCTGTGCTTATCCAGTCCGTTGATTCCAAGTTCCACTTTTCCTTTTTCAAAGACTTTTTGCCATACTTCATATTCCGACATTTCATTTTTGACCAGGAGGGGAGTTTTTTCAAAACCCGATGGCTCCAACCAAAAGGGAACTGACTTTTGACTTTTATCTCTCATCAGCGAAATGCGGACGGGTTGGTTGACTTCGAAAACCCAATAGCCTTTAGCCAAAATTTCTTTTTCCGCTTCACTCATATAATCCATGAGAAATTTTTCATCGAGAAGATTGAGGCTATCGGCAGGGATCTCCTTATATAATCGTGTCACCACTTCATCAGCCACTTCTTTTAAGGTTGGCTGGGTGGAAATTTTTGGATTGCAGAAAGTCAAAGCCAGTGGAACTAGCAGAAAACCAGATACTCTGGGTAGGGAAAGAGGGATGTTCATCAGTTTGGGAATTCTCTTAAATATTCTTTTAAAAAGAACTCTCAGGGTAAATGAAAAGACTATTCAATAAAAAAAAATAACGAGTAGTCCGTTTTTTAGGCCCCGAGGTATTACCTGTGAATGAGCAAGCTATGGAAAATCCAAATGCATCAGAATTAATCAAAAAGCTAGCAATGGGTGAGATCAGCCGAAGGGAATTTGATCTTTTCCTGGAGGCGCTGGATGATAAAAACCAGGCAGAGAATCTGAATAAGGGTTTTTGGGTTCTTTTTGCTCAGTTTTTAAAAGGAGGAAAGTCAGACGAAAAGAATGATGATACTAGTAACAACTCGAATACACTTTAACTAACCTAAACGCTTATGAAAAAAGGCATCTACTTACTCAGGCCCAAAATCTTAAAGGGTGTTTCCCTCGCCCTGATTTTGGGCTCGGTCATTCTCCCTCCTATGCAGGGGAGAGCGATGGCCAACGGTTCTAATCTTTCAATGGAGGAATTTTTCCAGGCTCGTGCAGTCGTGAGTGGAAAAGTAATTTCCGCAACTGACGGTTTGGGCTTGCCGGGTGTTACCATCCTGGAAAAAGGAACAACGAACGGTACTGTAACTGACATCGACGGAAATTATTCTATCAATGTCAATTCTGCCAGTGCTGTTTTGGTATTTTCCTATATCGGTTTCAATACCGTTGAATTGCCGATAAACGGCCAATCTACTTTGAACCTGACGATGGAAGAAAACATCGAGTCTCTGGGTGAAGTGGTCGTAACTGCCTTGGGTATCGAGAGAGAAAAAAGATCACTTGGATATTCAGTGGGTGAAGTAAAAGGGGATGATATGAGAAACGTAACCCAGGAAAACGCTCTCGGCGCTCTTGCAGGTAGAGTGGCTGGTGTTCAGATCAATCAGACTTCCGGAACCGGTTCTTCTACCAGTGTAGTAATCCGTGGTGCTACTTCCCTTAGCAGTGACAATCAGCCTTTGTTCGTGATCGACGGTGTACCTGTCGCCAACTCCTTGGGTAACGTAAGAACCATGGGCGATCGTAACCAAGTGGATTACGGTAACCCTATTTCCGATTTGAGCCCTGATGATATCGAAGATATGACGGTATTGAAAGGCCCAAGTGCGGCTGCACTTTACGGTTCACGTGCTGGTAACGGGGTAATCCTCATCACCACCAAAAAAGGTAAAAAAGGTGAAGCGATGCGAGTGAATTTTTCCACTTCCAACGTTTTCGAAACTCCTTACCGCTACTTGGATATGCACTATAAGTTTGCAAACGGTTCCCGTACAGACTTATTGGATGAGCGTTCCGCTTATTGGGTAGGTCCTAAACTGGATGTGGGTAACAAAGCAGTGCAGTGGAACAGCCCGACGGATGCCAGCGGAAACAAGATTGCAACTGACTTGAATTCATACCAGGACAACATGAAGAACTTCTTGGAAACAGGAATCACTTCTACCAACGCGCTTTCAGTTTCTGGAGCTACAGATAAAGCTGTTTACCGTTTGTCATATTCAAATATGATCAACAAAGGGATGATCCCTAACACGGATCTTAACCGTCACAGTATAAATATCTCCAATACATACAATCTTAATTCTAAGCTTGCTGTAAGTGCTGACGTTAACATTTCCCGAAACAAATCCGACAACCGTCCTGCTACCGGAAACAGAGGTGCAAACCCATTGGAAGCAGTTTATGCTTGGTCTCACGTGGATATCCGTGAACTGAAGGATTACTGGGTACCAGGTCAGGAGGAAATCCAGCAGAGATCTGTATCCACTAACAATGACAACCCCTACTTCATTGCCTATGGGATCAACAACGGTTTCGAAAGAGACCGAATTTTCGGAAATATCAAGACTGAGTATAAATTCTCTGATGCCGTGAAATCCCACGTGAAATTGACTATGGATACCTATAGCGAAAACCGTGAGACTAAGATTCCATATTCTTACACCAGAGAAAGAAAAGGTGCATACCACCTTCAGACTCTTGGGGGTACTGAAACCAACGTTGAATTCCTGACTTCTTACAACAAGCGATGGGAAAATCTTACCCTGAATGTGAGCGGTGGTGGTAACATTATGCGCCAACATTATACTGATGCCTATATGGGCAGCAAGACTAACGCAGGTTTGATTGTTCCTGGACTTTACAGAATCAGCAACATTCCAAATACTGGTTTGAATTATAGTAACTACAGCTCAGACAAAGCCATTTATTCTGTGTTCGGTATCGCTTCTTTTGGTTTCAAAGATCAGTTGTATGCTGATATTACTGCA
Source organism: Algoriphagus sp. (assembly GCA_035458065.1). Lineage (GTDB taxonomy): Bacteria > Bacteroidota > Bacteroidia > Cytophagales > Cyclobacteriaceae > Algoriphagus. The sequence continues at coordinate 7,859 of DATIAI010000038.1, forward strand.
AGAAATGACTGGTCCAGTACTCTTCCAGCTGACAACAGATCTTATTTCTATCCTTCTTTGTCTTTGAGCTGGTTGGCTAATTATACCTTCAACCTACCTGAAAGCATCTCCATGCTGAAACTGAGAGCAGGTATTGCTCAGGCTGGTAACGATACCTATCCGTATGCTTTGGAGCAGCAGTTGGGTACAGGCAGCTGGGGAAGTCTGATCACTACAAATTACCCTGGTACTTTGCTAAACCCAAATCTGAAGCCTGAAATCAACACTTCTCAGGAATTGGGTTTGGATATGAATTTCTTGGATAACAGAATCCGTTTCGAAGCTACTTACTATTACCAGAAAAATGAAAACCAGATTCTGAACATTCCTACTCCGGAATCTTCCGGGTATTCTCAGAGACAGGTAAATGCAGGTTTGATCTCCAGCAAAGGCTGGGAAGTTCAGATTGGAGCTACTCCAATCCAGAAAGCCAATGGCTTGACTTGGGATTTGAGTTTGAACCTCACTCGAAACAGAACTACCCTTGAGTCCCTGACTGACGGTATGGAGTTTATTACCCTTTGGGATGACAACGGTGGTGGCGCAAGCACATTCGTAGGTGGACAGATCGGTGACCTTTATAGCCGTGGTTTTGCAACTGTGGAGGATAAAAACTCGCCCTATTATGGATGGCCTATCCTTTCCAACAATGGAGAGTGGATCAACCAAAACGCCAGAGAAGATAGAAGAAAGGTTGGTAATTTCAACCCGGATGCAATGCTTGGTTTCCAAACTAGCCTGAGCTACAAAAGATTTGTATTGTCAGCAAGTGTGGATGCCAGAATTGGTGGTGACTTTATGTCCTTCACTTACAGATATGCTGAATCTGACTGGAAATCAGGAAGACAAATGGATCAATTAATCCCAGGTGGTTTGTATTCTCAAGAAGAACTGATTGCGCTCTTGAAATCCAACCCAGGCAAATACATCATTCCTCAAAACGGCCGCTTCCCAAGAGTTGGTGGATATGAGGCAGCTGCTGGTGGAATGCCAGTGAACCAAGGTCCTGCAGGTGACGACGGAGCATTTATCCCAGGTGTGATCATGGGTGAAAACGGTGAATACATCGAGCACCTTGGCGGACCAGGTACCAATATCTATCCAATCTCTGATACCTATCCTTGGAGCTACAACGAGGCTATTACTTTCGATGCCTCATTTGTAAAACTTCGTGAGCTTGCTTTGACTTACACCTTGCCAAAACTGAAAGGTTTCCAAAATGCAAGTGTTTCGGTATTCACTCGTAACCTAATGCTTTGGACCAAAGCCGATATCGGAATTGATCCAGAAAGAGCATTCCAGTTGCAGGCTTCCAAGCAAGGAGACTCAGCCAACTTGTTCAGACAGGGTATTGAGCTTCAAAACGTGAACCCTTGGACAATGCCTTTGGGCTTTAAGTTCAACGCTAACTTCTAATCCATTCGCTCAATTAAATTAAAGAGACTATGAAAAATTGGATAAAACATACCAAAGTACTTTCTCTAGCAACCCTGCTTGCATTTGGGAGCTGTGAAAGCTTAGATGATATCAACAACAACCCCAATGGGGTTTCTCCTGGAGATGCCAACGTGAACATGCTGATGCCAACCGTCATGGTAGGTGCTGCATTGAACGTAACCAACCTTGGTTATCAGGACATTGCCGGTGTGGTACAGCATACCCAAAAAGACGGCTGGTTCAGTGGACACAACAGTTATGGTTGGGGTCCTTCTGATTGGAACGGTTACTACTCCATGTTGAGAACCAACGAATTCCTGATCAAAAGATCTGAAGAGGTAGGCTCTGAATTCCATAAGGCGATCGGCTTGACCATGAAATCCTTCCTGTTTGGAATGGTGACTGATCTTTGGGGAGATGCACCTTATACTTATGCCCTTCAGGGTTCCAAATCTGAATTGGAATATCAGTTTCCGGTATATGATTCCCAGGAAGTGATCTACAAAGGTGTGATCGAAGATTTGAAGGCTGCGGCAGCGATTTTTGCTACAACTCCCTCTACCAATGTAATTCCTCAATATGATGTCTATTTCGGTGGAAATGCCACCAGATGGCAGAAATTCGCCAACTCTTTGTTGTTGAGATATTACATGAGAATCTCCGACAAATTGCCTGAGATTGCGAAGCCTGGCATTGAAGCTATCTACCAATCCGGCAACTACATAACTGATGCTTCTGAAGATGTTACTTTGGCTTACCTAGGAGCTTCTGCAGGTGATTCTTGGCCTACAGCTGCTTCTTTTGATGCCGGTTCAAACTTCCGAAGATTAAAGCCAGCCAATACTTTGCTGGATCCAATGTTGGCAACCAATGACCCAAGAGTTAAGGTTTGGTTCAGACCGGTACACTGTCAGTGGGTAGAGGATAAAACCCTTGCTACAGCTACTGATCCTTTTATCCGTAAAAATGGAGTGCTTCAAAACGGAGTGGTTTCCTTGGGCGATGAGCAATATTTGAAAGAAATCGCTGCAGGCAACAAATTTACCCGTCACTATAATCCAGATAAATTGGGTTATAAATTGGATACCAGAGAATATGTAGGTCTTCCAACAGGTTTGATCAACCCGTCTGCGCACAACCTCAACCCAACTCCTGGCCAACAGCTGGAAAACCAGCACGTTTCCCAGATCGGTGATGTGTTCCGATTGGCAAAGCACGATCTTTTGAAAGCCAGAGTTATCTCAGCCGCTGAAGTAAGCTTTATCCTGGCAGAAGCTGCGGTAAAAGGATACACGGTAGGTTCAGCGAAGGCCCATTACGAAAATGGAATCAATGCCTCCCTGAAAACTTGGGGTGTTTCTAATGGTTATGCAGATTACATTGCCCAGCCTGGAGTAGCTTTCGATGGTACTGTGAAGCAAATCCTGACCCAAAAGTGGATCGCCAGCTGGACTTCTGCTACTGAAGCTTGGTTCGATTACAGACGTACCGGTTTGCCTGATTTCAAAGTTGGTCCAGCTTCTATGGAGCCAGTGATGCCGGTAAGATTCCCTTATGGCAACAATGAATTGAACTTCAACGCAGAAGAGGTTACCACTGCGGTTGGTCGTCTTCAAGTGTCTGAGTATGGTTCCGAAATCGGTCCAAACAACCAGTGGTCCAAGCCTTGGATCATCCAGGGAACAAACAAACCTTGGTAAGCTCTTATACCGGAACCTTTCCGGCCAAAAAATAAACAGGTTTAGTTAGTTCATATAACCGGGGGAGATCTTCTTCCCCGGTTTTTTTGTGTCTATTTCTTTCAGATTTTCCTTCAAGGAGACAGGTTTGCCAATGGTTAAATTCTCTCTCTATGTTTAAGTTTTAAGGGAATCATTAACATTTGATCAGGTGTATTTAGCCAATGAATCCGGGAGAAATCACCTTTTTATTATCATGAATTTCTCTCCTTAAACTTCTTCAACAAATCCTCCAGGTAATCCACCTGCACTTCCTGGATTTCGAGCAGTTTTTTGTTTTGATGGACCAGGAGATGGTCGATTTTTTCGCTTAGAAGTTTGATTTCAAGTTCGGCCTTCAGGTTGATTTTGTAATCATGCTCGGCCCGCATTCGGTCTTTGGCTTCCTGTCTGTTTTGGCTCATCATAATGATCGGTGCCTGAATCGCCGCAAGGCAGGACAGGATCAGATTGAGCAGGATAAATGGAAAAGGGTCAAATGCCCGGTTGATCAGAATGTAGGCATTTGTGAGCATCCAAAGTGTCAAAAAGCTGAAAAACACCAGAATAAAAGTCCAACTGCCCCCAAAGGTGGCGATTCGATCCGCCATCCGTTCCCCAAGTGTCAGTTGATGTTCGATCCCATCATCGATTTTTTCTGTCAATACAGAATTTTCCCGGATCGCTTTCAGTACGTCACGGTCAAGCATGGCGAGTTCCCCACGCTCTAGTTCCATGAGTTGTGAGAGGTAAAGCCTTCGGTAGAGGTTCAATTCATCCAGGGAAATGTAGCTTTCGACTGTAAATCCTGGATGATCTTTCCGGATCAACTCAAATATTGCAGCCCTGATCTCGACACCTTGGATACTTTCCCCTTTGGGAATCGGTTTATTGCTGATAAAGCTCGTTTTCATGATGAAAAATTAAATAGGCAGAGAAAATTTGGTAAGAAAAATTGTGAATTACCAGTGGGATAAAGCTGGGATTTAGAATTGGAAATATGACTGTTGGGAGCAACCTTTAAAATCAAAAGCATATCCATGCTCAGCATTTCGAAATTGTAAATAGATCATAGGGTTTTTTTTCATTTAATCACTTCCTGAAAATTGCCAGCCTCATAAATCGATATCAATAAACCCAAACTTTACTTAAATTATTTGCTATGAGAAAGTTGATCATGTGGAATGTAATTACCCTGGATGGCTATTTTGAGGGTAATCAAAATTGGGACTTGTCTTTTCACGAAGATGTCTGGGGAGAAGAGCTCAAAGAGTTAAGTATTTCCCAACTTAAATCTGCAGACTATCTGGTCTTTGGGCGGGTGACGTATGAAGGTATGGCGGCCTATTGGGCTGGAGCCAAAGGGGAAATCGCCGAGCTGATGAACAGCATTCCCAAGCTTGTTTGTTCAAGAACATTGACTTCGGTGGACTGGAACAACAGCAGGCTTGTCGAAAATGCTGCTTTAGAAATTGCCCAACTAAAAGAAGAAGAAGGCAAAGACCTGTATGTATTCGGCAGTGCCGACCTCTCGAAGACTTTTGTAAACGGGAATCTGTTTGACGAATACCGCATTGGAATAGCCCCGGTGATCATCGGGAGCGGTCGGACCTTGTTCGGGCAAGGCCTTTATCCAAAAAAGTTTAAGCTTATTTCCACACAACCACTTTCGACAGGAGGTGTGGTTTTGACCTATGCGAAATGAAAAAGGTGGCAGCCCGGCTCCATATATGCAATTTCAACCGAGCGACCACCTGTATCATTTTTGCACCTAAAAGAGCTAAGTCTAAAATCAAAACTGAAAGTTCTGGCATAAGTCTGAATAGTTCCGAAGCTTACTTTACTCTTCCAAATCCCAAAACCTTATCGAGCCTTGTTTTCACATATGCAAACCCTTTTCTATCCAAACAATTTTGTATTTTGATTAAGTCGATGAGAAAACGTTTTAAGAATGAAAACCAATTCTTAATGG
>DATIAI010000039.1:0-13710 GCA_035458065.1 Algoriphagus sp.
GGTCCCGAAGACAAACCTCTGGTAAAAGAAGCGTTGGAAATGGGCGTGGAGGCACTAGCGGCTCTTCAGGATATTTTATACGCACAGGACCGATGGTCACTGCTGGTAATATTCCAGGCAATGGATGCCGCAGGCAAAGACGGAGCCATCAAGCATGTGATGTCTGGGGTCAATCCTCAAGGCTGTCAGGTTTCATCATTTAAAGGACCAAGTGCCGAAGAATTGGACCATGACTATCTCTGGAGATGTAATAAGCATCTTCCCGAGCGCGGCAGGATTGGTATTTTCAACCGATCCTACTATGAGGAAGTGTTGGTGGTCCGGGTACACGAGCAAATCCTGAAAAGCCAAAAACTTCCTGATAAACTGGTCACCAAAGACATCTGGGAAAATAGATTCAAAGACATAAGGAATTTTGAAAAATACATGCACCGAAACGGGACAATCGTGATCAAAATCTTCCTTAATATCTCCAAAGACGAACAAAAAAAACGATTCATCGAACGGATAAACGACCCTTCCAAAAACTGGAAATTCAGTGCTACGGATGCCCGCGAGCGGACCTATTGGAACAAGTATATGGATGCCTACGAGGATCTGATCAAGAATACCTCTACAGAAGAATCTCCATGGTACGTAATTCCGGCCGACAACAAAGCCTACGCAAGGATTGCAGTGGCCTCCGCGATTATCTGCGCATTGGATCAGATGGAATTGGAGTATCCAAAAGTGAGCAAAGAAAAACTGGCAGAGCTCCAAGATGTAAAGCGGGCCCTTTTGGAAGAATTGGATGAGAAATAAAAAAGTCTCTCCAGTTCATTTGAAGAGACTTTTCTCAGTTATACAGATTAAATATCAAACTTAATTCCCTGTGCCAAAGGCAAAGAAGTCGAATAATTGATTGTATTGGTTTGCCGGCGCATGTAGGCTTTCCAGGCATCTGAGCCAGATTCACGCCCGCCACCGGTTTCTTTTTCCCCGCCAAACGCACCTCCAATTTCTGCACCGGAAGTACCAATATTGACATTGGCAATCCCGCAATCAGATCCGGCCGCAGAAAGAAATGCTTCTGCTTCACGCATATTAGTCGTCATGATGGCTGAGGAAAGTCCCTGAGGAACCCCATTCTGCAAAGCGATTGCCTCTGCTAAGGTTTTGTATTTGATCAGATAAAGTATCGGAGCGAAAGTCTCATGCTGAACGATCTCGTAGTGATTTTCCGCTTCAAAAATGGCCGGCTTTACGTAACAACCGGATTCGTATCCTTCTCCAGAAACCACACCCCCAGCTACAACTTCTTTTCCACCTTCTGCTTTTACCTTATCAATAGCAGCAAGATAATTTTTGACTGCATCTTGGTCTATCAAAGGACCGACATGATTTTTTTCATCCAGGGGATTTCCGATGACCAGCTTGGAGTAGGCTGAAGCCAATCTGGTTTTAACTTCTTCGTAAACATTTTCATGGACAATCAACCGTCGAGTGGTTGTACATCGTTGACCGGCTGTACCTACTGCCCCAAAAAGTGCTCCCCGGATCGCAATATCCAAATCTGCATTTTCAGTTATGATGATGGCGTTGTTTCCTCCCAATTCCAAAAGTGATCTCCCGAGCCTTTCTCCAACAGCTTTCCCCACCAATTTTCCCATTCGGGTAGATCCAGTGGCCGAAACAAGTGGCACTCTAGGATCATGAGACATCAATTCACCGATTTTGTAATCCCCGATAATCAAATTGGAAATTCCTTCCGGCATGCCATGGTTAGCGAAAATTTTACCTACAATCTGCTGGCAAGCAATCCCGGAAAGAGGAGCTTTCTCGGAAGGTTTCCAAACACAAACATCCCCACAGACCCAAGCCAAAGCTGCATTCCAAGACCAAACTGCCACCGGGAAATTGAAAGCGGAAATTATCCCAACGATTCCCAATGGATGCCATTGCTCGTACATTCGGTGTCCAGGACGCTCGGAATGCATCGTCAGTCCATACAATTGCCGGGAAAGCCCAACTGCAAAATCGCAGATATCGATCATCTCCTGAACCTCTCCAAGCCCCTCTTGATAGGATTTGCCCATTTCATAAGAAACCAGCTTCCCCAAATCAGCTTTGACTTCACGCAGCGCATTCCCGATTTCTCTTACAATTTCACCCCGTTGAGGAGCAGGAACAGCTCTCCAATGTTCGAAAGCCAAATGTGCTTGAGCGATAATTGTCTCATAGGTATCCCAATTGGCCAATTGGACCTTTGCAATCAGCTTTCCGTCAGCAGGTGAAAAAGAAGAAAGATACGATTCACCAGAATCCAACCAATTCACTCCTGTTGAAGAGCCAAGGTTTTCAGGGAGAACTCCTATTTTTTGCAAGGATTGATGAATTCCAAATGCGTCAGTCATGGGAAAAGCAGGGTTTAACTAGAAACCAAAGCTAGGAATAAAAGACCTGAACAGGTAAGTCCAATCAGTCAAAAATCCTTTTCTTGATCTCCAAAGGATTTAATTTCGTGTAGGTTTTGGTCAGCTTTGGACCGGGGTTGATTTTGTAGACCAAATTGAGCCGGTAGTTTCCAGTGTTGGCCGAATGTGAGATTTCCTGCAACTTGGTTAGGTCGAGTTGCTTGTAGACATAGTTTACATTGATAGAAATCCGGTCTCCGTTATATCCGGCAAATCCCCTTAAAAAATACCCGGGCATAAGTTCTACGTTTTTGGTCTTCTTATCCTGATCTGCCTTCGAGATCCCTAGTCCCAAGTTTCCGGATGCTGCTCCAGAAACGAAAAACCCTTTCCCCAATACCAACGTTCCTGCAAATCCGGCAGTTGGACCCATTTGCAAGAAATCACCGCGGGAATAATTGCCCAGAATAGGCCCATTGATTTCAGGTAAAATCAAAGAATCCCCACTGATTCTCACCCGATAAGCCTCAAACCCGACCATGGGTGAAAATGCTGATTTTTTCTGAATGGCAGATTGATGGAAGGCTGCTTCAAAGGAGAGTTTCTCTCCGTTGAAAAGGTAACTGGCGCTGGCACCTAATTTTACGACACGGATATCTTTTCGGAGATAATCTTCGCCAGTGTTGGAGAATTCCTTGATAAAATACCCGGTGTAAAACTGCCCGAACAAATCAATTATCCAACTAGTAGGATACATATGAGCCTGCAAGTCCAGAAAACTGGGCCAATCTTCTTTCCTGTTCGGATTCAAAAATGAAACAGGTACACCGATGTTTAAGGTGAATTTTTGGTAGGTTACCCCGACTCCAAAATTCAGCCCGGTATTGGGTTCATAGACTCCAATCTGGTCTCCATAATTGATCTCAGTGTACTTCCTGGACAGGTAAGTTCTCAGAATCATCTTCTCGGGAGTCTCTTTGATGTAAGAGGTATCCACCCCATTGTCCTGTGCAATCAAAATGCCTGAGCTCATCATCAGAAGAAAAATCAGGACCAAGTGGGAGTAAATCTTCATAGTGGAAAAATCATCCCGAATATAATCAAAAAGAACCCTGCCTTTCGCCAGGGTTCTTTCAAAACTGTCAGAGTTCGAAAAATGGATTCTACCGAATCTCATTTTTTGAAAAAGAAGGATAGAGAAAAGTTGTTAATCACCGAACTAAAGTTAAAAAGACGTTTTAACTATCCAAATTTTAATTTGGATTTTTTCATAAAAAAAGATTTAATCTAGGATTTCAATCCTTATTAAAGAAGATTACTTAGGAGGTTTATAGTTTTTAAGGCCCTCGAATCCCTGTGTCTTTTTATTTAAAAACGCCTTTTATGAAGTTAATCACAGGACCAAAAATACCGGAGGGTTCATTTCTCCTGTTTCTGAATTTCAATGAAATTTTATGCCCTCGGTTTCGCTTCATGTAAGAAAAAGTTGTTGTTCGTGGAATCACATTCACTTTGACCCCCGTCAAAAAACTTGCAATCGGCAAGGAAAGCTGGTCCCTATGGGAAAATGTTCCCAGCAGCTTCGCCCATTTTTCTTCAAGAATTGCTACCTGATGGGATTTATCCCTCACCAGCACCATGGTTTCAAATAGGCCCAAATCATCTTGATAGCCGATTTCTTCTGCATAAGTCAAAGTCTTTTCGACGTTTTCAGGCAAATCTTTATGTTTTCGGAGAATCTCTCTAGCCTCCTCCCGGATAGTTGACCTTTTGGGATGTTGGGTTGTCAGAAAACCTCCGGTGTAGTATTTCTGTAAGAATTCCGCAGGGTTTTTGACCAACTCCATATTTCCATCGATATAAATGGTCATGTCAAAACCTGCTGTGTGAAGAAAACTGTTGATTTTGAGCAATCGCTGCTGCTTTATAGGATTATCCGATTTGGGAAGAGACTTGGTCTCCCAGCCTGGAACCCGTAAGTCCTCGTTGTCCGAAAATAACCAATAGCGAAAGCCGGGGTAATTTGGTGCTGGTTTTACAGCATCATAATTATTAGTGACAATGGTATAGATTAGGATTTCTTTCATATCAAGGTCCGATGGTTTTCGGAAATCAATTCTAAGATAAAGATGTTTGGTTTCCTGAATCTTTTTAAGATTTCTGTTCAAGGATGGATAAACTTCCCCACTTAAAATAATGCTGAAAAGAATGGTTACTTTTGACAGATTATATCCACGCGTAAAAAACTAAAAAGCACACTTTAAGCTGTCTCTCGAAACCCTTTCTTCAATAAAAATGCTCCAAACAAAGATCAAATCTTCATTTAAAGGATTCTGGAAGCAATTCCGCTTTAATTTAAGTGCAAATGACAATCCCCTTTTTCTTTCCTTTTACAAGTATTTTTATAACCCCAAAAAAGGTGGTCTTTCGGATTTCTTATCCCAGTATTCTGCCTCCAAAATGGGAGATTTTTATGTAATCCAGGTTGGTGCCAATGACGGCATCACCCATGATCCGATCCACAAATTCATCAAAAGAGACCGCTGGAAAGGAGTATTGCTGGAGCCTCAGCCGGATGTTTTCAGAGAATCACTGAGCAAAATTTACAAAAATCATCCGGGACTTCACCCCATCTGTGCAGCTATTGGATATGAGGACGGTTCTCAAAAACTCTATAAAATTGGCTTTAGTACCATGCGTTGGGCAACCGGACTCGCATCATTTTCCTTAGAAAAAATCCAGAAACTGTTTGAGGATGGAATCGTCCAAAAAAACTGTCAAAAACTCGGAATTGAAATCCCAACAGATCCGGCCAAGCAAATTACCTCAGAAGAAGTCAAAGTAATCAGTCCTAAAACATTACTTAAGACTTACGAAATTTCCAAAATCGACCTGTTGCAGGTTGATGCCGAAGGATTTGACCTGGAGGTAATCCGAATGTTTGACATCCCAAACACCCATCCCAATGCCATAATCTTCGAGAATGAAAATCTAAATCCCCGGGATCTGAAGGAGTGTTATGATTTGCTGAAACAGGAAGGATATCAACTTGGCGAATTTGGACGGGATACTTTAGCCCTTAAAAAAGAATTTACCCAATTCGACCACTTTTTTAAATAATTGAATGGCTTTAAGCCTGCTTGGAAAAAATCAGATTTTATCCAAACCCTTCCAAAATTTCAAAAAGTAATATTTGAGCGGATTAGTGTATTTCAGTTGCTTCCAGGGGCGGCTTGCATGCGGCCGGTGCCAGACTGGGGCATTCATCAAAACCGAATTTTCGAATCCCAGCTCTATTGATTTTTTGGAAATAAAGGTATCGTACCAATCTTTGGCTTCATCCAAGCCTGAGAAATCATAGCTTTTCAGAAAATCCAAAGTAAAAAGGGTACAACAAAAGCTCAGGCTTCTTTGGGTCTGTATGACCGGCTCTTTTACCCCTTTGAATTTTAAATAGGGAAAATTCACTACTCCCGCTTCGTCCACCGTGACCGATCCGATCAAACCGGGTTTTCCTTTTTTGCTTTTATACGAAAGTAAGCTGGAGATCGTGTCAGGCTTAATCACCACATCCGATTCGATCACCAAAAGCGGCAACCCAGCTTCCAAGGCCATCTTTTGTGAAATCTGCAGGACCAGTTTGTAATTTGGTGATGGATGATCTGTGAGCTCTTCGATATGAATTAACTCATAGCCGATTTTGGATTTGCTATCCTCCAGGCTGGCTTTGGTCTCTTCTGTGCTGAAGTCATTGAAAATCACATGGCGGACCGAAACGTCTGAAGCAGCAATAGCCCTTGCCGTATCTAATGTGGTTTCGATGGAATTTTTCACCGGAGTGATGACAAGAACTTCAGCCATGAATTGAGATTTTGGCCAAAATTACTTCTTTCTGACAAGGCAAAAAAATAGCCCCGAATTTCGTCGGGGCTAGAAACTTATAAATGAAAGGATCAGGCCAGTTCGCCCAAAGCTTTTTTCAATCTCTTCAATGCTTCAATCAGTTCTTCTTCAGAGGCGGCATATGAAATTCTCACGCAGTTGGGAGCACCAAATGCACCACCGGTTACCAAAGACACATTTGCAATCGCCAAAAGGTAAAGGCAAAGGTCATCTGCATTGTTCACCGTATAGCCGTGAGCTGATTTTCCAAAGAACGAAGTCACATCGGGGAAGAAATAGAATGCTCCTTCTGGAACATGGGTTTTGATTCCAGGAATGTCTCTCAACAAACCCAAAACCAAATCTCTACGCTTGAGGTAGGCTTCAGTCATTGCCACAGATGGGGCTTGATCTCCGGATATTCCTGCCAAAGCAGCACGCTGAGCGATGCCAGTGCCTCCTGAGGTAAATTGTCCCTGCATTTTTTCCACAGCTTTGGCGATTTCCAAAGGAGCGCAGATATACCCAACTCTCCAGCCCGTCATTGCATAACCTTTTGAAAAGCCATTTACGGTAATGGTTCTTTCGAACATTCCCGGAAAAGAAGCCATGCTGTAATTTTTGCCCACAAAATTGATCAGTTCGTAGATCTCATCCGCAATCACCATCATAGTTGGATGTTTCTTTACAACTTCTGAAATCGCCTCTAATTCTTCTTTGGAGAAAACAGAACCAGTTGGATTACATGGAGATGAATAGATTACTGCTTTGGTTTTAGGCGTCACCGCAGCTTCAAGTTGTGCAGCCGTTGCCTTGAAATTATTTTCCAGGGTACCTTCGATCAAAATCGGTACACCACCGCAAAGCTTGATGATCTCAGCATAGCTAACCCAGTATGGAGAAAAAATCACCACTTCATCGCCTTCGTTGATCATACACATGAACACATTGGCAATCGAGTGTTTGGCACCTGTAGAGACCACAATGTTTTCGGCTTTTGCCTGAGCGATGTTGTTTTCCTCTCGAAGCTTCTTAGCAATCGCTTCTCTCAAGTCCTGATAACCGGCTACAGGAGGATAAGCGAAATATTTCCCTTCATCGATCGCGGCTTTGGCAGCTTCCTGGATGTGTTTGGGAGTTTTGAAGTCCGGTTCACCCAAGCTTAGACTGATGATGTCAATGCCCTGAGTCTTGAGCTCTCTGGCTTTTTTGGCCATTGCGAGAGTTGCTGACTCTTCCATATTCAGGATACGATCTGATAGAATAGAATTCATTTTTTAGATTGATTTTTTACAAATTCCTCAAAAATAGGCAGAAGATTATAAATTCTAAACAATCCCGCGGATTTGATGCTTAAATGTTATTTTTGAATAAAATAGTTGGCCGATTCTGCCGTTTTTCATTCCATGAACAGGAGATTATTCGTTTTTCTGATCGTTTTATTCGTTTCGGGTAAAATCTCATTTGCCCAAAAAAATGAATCCGAGAAAAAACCCGATCCGGATTCTACCGGTGTAGTCAATTCTGCGCTTTTACCTTCGGTCGCACCTTTACTCTTATTTGATGAGGAAAAGGACAAGGAAGAGAAAAAGGAAAAAAAGAAAAAAGCCCGCAAAAACATCTGGTTTGGAATCAAGACCCAAAGAGGCTATACCCGCAGAGAAATACGTGGACAATCCTATTTCGAATATTTCAATTATACGGATGTCGATCGAAATCCCGATCCGTACATCAGGGATGTTTATTGGTTTGACACCAAGGACAGAAGCATCAAAACCTCAGGGTATACCAAAGAATCCGGATATTTGCTCCATGGACCTTATGAGAGAATTGTCAACGAAACTGTAGTCGAAAGCGGGATGTTTTATTACGGCACCAAACACAAGACTTGGATGCTTTTTGATGACCAAAATATCCTCCAGGACAAAAATCATTACTCTGAAGGCTGGCCTCAGGAATCACGGATATCTTATTACAACCAAACTTCCAAATCCATAGAGGAAATCATCCCGATCCAATATAGTCTTGCCGAGGGCAACTATTTTTACTTTCACGAAAATCAGCAAATTGCTGTCACCGGGGAATACAAATACGGGGAAAAAGTAGGCTTATGGACGGAATATTGGGACACAAGCAACACCCAAGCCATCCGAAAACGGGAAATTCAATACCAGGAAGAGCCCTATACAAAAAATTTCCGCCCGTATATACGGGCGGAATGGGATAATGCAGGAAATCTGATATATCGAAAGGACAATTGATTACTTGTCTTCGTATTTGAACTTTTGTCCTCCTACGGAAGCTTCATACATCAAGCCTCCTTTGGTCCGTGTAAACACCGCTACTCCGTCCACATATTTTGCATTTGCGGAGGCTCCCGATTTAGCAGCAACTGCAGAAACCTGAGCCGACATCTCAATTTTATTGGCCTTGAACCTGTCAAAAGCTTCTTGGGTCTCAAAGAAAACCACCTCACTGTAAGCTTGACCACCTGCCTGAAACCCAACAGTCACCTGGGTCATTTTAGCAAACCCAACCAATGCCCCTCCCTGATAGGCTGTCCCGTTACCCGATGCGCCACCTACGCCTAGCCCGCCTTTGCCTACATTGGGTAAAATTACATATCCATAGGCAGAGCTGAATAAATCGCTCATGCTAGGATCATCTTTCAGAAATGCCGCTTTGGCATCTTCCGAGTCTTTGATGATTTTATCATCTTTGCTTTCTTTTTGGGCGAAAGTCGCCGAGGTCACAAAGGCCAGCAAAAGGCCGAGAATTAGAGTTTTCATAAAGCAGTTTGTTTAGTAAAAAGCGTCCTCAAAATGCCGGAAATTGATCGTACCGGCTCGATTTTTATAAACTCCTATGATATCAAATCGGATATCCTTGTGCCAATCCCTTTCATAAATATAATTATCTGCAGCCTTTACCAACAGCTTCTTTTTGGTAGAATCCACGAATTCTTCAGCAAAGCCAAAACCGGTACCAGAGCGGAATTTCACTTCAACAAAAATCAACAAGCCTTTGTGCTTCATCACGAGGTCAATCTCTGCATGACCGTGTCTATAATTCGATTCTACAAGTTCGTATCCTTTGCCAACCAGCCAATCAGCTGCCAGTTGCTCCGCAAGCTTGCCGGACTCATTATGCTCGGCCATAGTTAAAATGATTAATTTTGAAAAATCGAAGAACGCTTCGGCCATTTAGGCTGTTTTAAAAATCAGTTTCCCCAGAGGAAAAAAGATGAATGAAATTATTAATAAAAGAGTAGAATTCCGAGACTTGGGCCATATGGATTATCAAAAAGCCTGGGATTTTCAGGAAGCTGTTTTTGCAGAAACAGTAGGTTTGAAAATCAAAAACAGGAACCTACCTCCTACCCAACAAGCTATCACTCCCAATTTTCTCTTTTTCGTGGAGCATCCACATGTCTATACCTTGGGGAAAAGCGGTAAACCTGAAAACCTGCTTTTGGACGAAACCGGTCTTGAAAAACATCAGGCCAGCTTTTACAAAATCAATCGCGGTGGAGACATTACCTACCATGGACCGGGGCAATTAGTCGGATATCCGATTTTAGATCTGGATAATTTCTTCACAGACATCCACAAGTATTTGAGGCTTTTGGAAGAGGCCATCATTTTGACCTTGGCAGATTACGGGATTGAGGCAGGAAGAATCGAGGGGTTAACGGGAGTATGGCTGGATCATGTCAGGCAGGAAAATCCCCGAAAAATCTGTGCTTTGGGAGTGAAGTCCAGCCGGTGGGTGACCATGCATGGTTTTGCATTCAACCTAAATTCTGACTTAAGCTACTTCGGCCACATCATTCCCTGTGGAATCGATGACAAAGCAGTGACTTCACTTCATTTAGAATTGGGCAAACCGGTCGATGAGTATGAAGCAAAAGCCAGAGTGAAAAAACATCTTGTTGAATTATTTGAAATGGAACTGTACGAAGCCTAATGAAAAAAGACATTGATTTTTCTCCTGTGACAGGAGTTAAACTTGCCATAGCAAAATCCGAAACTTCTCAAGGTACCGAATGGGCTGTCTATCTCATCAACTTGAATCTTATCGAACTGAATACTGTCATGATCACTTCCAAGGGCTATGGAATATTGGACGGGGAAAAGCGACAAACGTCTACTCTTCGTCACATGATTCAGGAATTGGGACCTCAATCCATAGCCAAAGTGGAGCCTATCGATCCCCGGGTTTTTTCTTTGACTAATGAATTCTGGGTAAGCTATTACATCCTGGATCAGATTTTTGACAAAAAGTTTATATTTACTCCAGGCAGTTTTGATCCTGCCCACCTCAGCCTGATTCCTGAAATCGGGCTGGAGGGAATCCTTCACAGCTAACTTTTGACCTTATGGCAGACTTTTTTGATCAATTGGGAGACATCCTTTTTTTAGATATTGAAACCGCTTCTTTGACAGAAAAATTTGAAGAACTCGATCCCCGGCTTCAGGAGGAATGGATCAAAAAGGAACGCCTGATCCGAATGGAAAATCCCAATGAAGTTCCCGGTTCTCTATTTTTTGACCGGGCTGGAATTCACGCCGAATTCGGGCAGGTGATCTGTGTGGGAGTTGGTTTTTTCCAAAGTAAAAAGAAGGACAAAAAGCTCATTTTTAGGTCAAAGATTTTTGACGGTCAGGATGAGAGGGAACTTCTTTTGGCATTAAGGGATTTATTAGACAAGAAAAAATGGGTGCTCTGTGCGCACAACGGTAAGGAATTTGACTTTCCGTATCTCTGTAGGAGGATGTTGATCCAAGGAATCCCACTCCCGGAACCACTTCAGATTTCTGGAAAAAAACCCTGGGAAGTCCGACATCTGGACACCATGGAAATGTGGAAATTTGGAGATTACAAGCATTATACCCGCCTTGAGTTGCTAGCAGCAGTTTTTGGAATCCCAACTTCCAAAGATGGGATCGATGGCAGTCAGGTCAATTCCGCATTTTATCTAGAAAATGACCTGGAAAAAATCAAAAAATATTGCCTCCGGGATGTGGAAGTAACAGCCAGGATTTTCATGGCAATGCACCCGCAACTGGACGAAATCCAAATTGAAATCGCCCAAGCAGAAGAATCAAAAAAAGATCACAAAGATTAATGTCTAAGGTATCTAAATCTTTTTACCTTAGAAATCTAGCCTGCCTGAGGCAGACAGGCATGACGAATAAGTCACACATTGGGATGCCCCGATAGCTATCGGGGTCCCCAAGCGAGATTCCATGTGGCCTTTGAAATCAATTAGTAACACATGAAAAAAGTACCCCAAATCATGGGAAGAAAATCAGACAGAAAAAACTCAAAACATAAAAGTGGAGGTCCATCCAATGACGCAGCCAACCTGGCCAGACGTATCCTCCAATTTTTAGATGCTCACTACGGAGAAGAATTCAACTCCAAACAAATCATCAAACGCCTGGAAATCCGAGACTCCCTCAACAAAGGCGGAGTCGAACCTGTACTCTATCAGCTGGTAGAGTCGGGAGCTATTTCACGTAATCCGCGGAATTATTTCAGTTCGACCAAAGATCCGGCGTTCATTACCGGCACCGTCGATTATGTTAATCCCAGGTTTGCTTTTATCAAACCTGACGATCCTGAAACTGAAGCCGGAGACATTTTGGTGAAAGAAGCCGATCTCAAGCAGGCCCTCGATGGGGACAAGGTCCGGGTGATGGTTTTTCCACTCAAAGGAAAAACCGGTAGAACCGAAGGCCGTGTATTGGAGATCATGGAAAGAAGTCGGGATGAATTTGTCGGTCGGGTGGAAATTTCCCCGCGATACGCATTCGTTGTTCCGGATTTCAAGAAAATGCACAAAGATATATTCGTGCATCGAGGCGAACTCATGGGTGCGGAGCACAATGAAAAAGTCATTGTTAAACTCACCGAATGGAGAGAAGATGATAAAAACCCGACCGGAAAAGTAATCCGAGTTTTAGGAAAAGCAGGTCTTCATGAAGTCGAAATCCACTCCATCATGGCGGAATTCGGGCTTCCATTCGAATACCCACAAGAGCCCGATGCCGAGGCAAACGAGATTTCGGATAAGATTACGTCCAAAGAAATCAAAGCCAGAAAAGACTTCCGGGATGTGTTGACTTTCACCATTGACCCTGCAGATGCAAAAGATTTTGACGACGCGATTTCCTATCAGGTTCTGGAAAACGGAAACTTGGAAGTCGGAGTACACATCGCTGATGTGACACATTATGTGAAGCCAAAAACCGCTTTAGAAAAAGAAGCTTTCAATCGAGCTACGTCAGTTTATCTAGTGGATCGGACCATTCCGATGCTCCCTGAGCGACTAAGTAACGGGCTTTGCTCTCTTAGGCCAAATGAAGACAAGCTAACCTTTGCCTGTGTTTTTGAAATGGACCAAAACGGCCAAGTGCTAAAGCACTGGATAGGTAGGACCATTATTCATTCAAACCGAAGATATGCTTACGAAGAAGCTCAAGAATGCATCGATACTCAATCGGGAGACTATTATAAGGAATTGACTTTGCTCAACGACTTGGCGAAAAAAATCCGCAAGAAGCGATTTGACCAAGGTGCAGTGAACTTCGAAACAGTTGAAGTCAAATTCAAGTTGGATGAAGCCGGCAAGCCACTTGGACTCTTTGTCAAAGAAAGAAAAGACATCCACAAGTTGATCGAGGAGTTTATGCTCCTTGCCAATAAGTACGTTGCAGAATTCATTTATAAGAAAAACAACGGCACGGATACTTTTGTCTATCGAACACACGATAGCCCGGATTTGGACCGATTGGAAACTTTCTCTGGCTTTGCCAAGCGTTTTGGCCACGAAATGGACGTGACCAACGTAAAAAAAATCTCTACTGCGCTCAATAAATTGATGGAAGAAATTCAGGGTAAGCCAGAGCAAAATGTCCTCGAGCAATTGGCTATCCGTAGTATGGCCAAAGCCAAATACACCACGGAACCGAAAGGTCACTTTGGTTTGGCTTTTGCCCACTATACCCACTTCACCTCTCCGATCCGCCGATATCCGGACATGATGGTGCACCGGCTTTTGGAGCATTACCTAGATGGTGGCAAATCACCGGAAGCCGAGTCTTGGGAGCAAAAATGCCTTCACTCCTCAGAGCGTGAAAAACGTGCGGCCGATGCGGAGCGTGCATCCATCAAGTATAAGCAAGTCGAATACATGTCACTAGCTGAGCAGAAGGATTATGACGGCATCGTAAGTGGCGTGACAGAGTGGGGAGTTTTCGTAGAAATCACGGAAACCAAGTGTGAAGGGATGATCCGTGTACAGGATATGGATGACGACTACTACGAATTTGATGAGCGAAATATGCGCTTGATTGGCAGCAAAAGTAAAAAAATGATCACTTTGGGAGACAAAGTGATGGTCCGGGTAGTTAACACCGATATAGACCGA
>DATIAI010000040.1:0-5000 GCA_035458065.1 Algoriphagus sp.
TCCGATGTATTGGGCTTTTAGCGTAGCATCCATCGTTACTGCCTCGATCTTTTCGATAACGATATTGGCGGCTTGAATTCCCTGATAGTGACCTGTCCAAGTAGTATTGCTGACAGAGGTCACCGGAGTATTGGTGAAATTATCGATAGCCTGGAGATCTGCCCCAGCATTTGGATTGGTAATTTCGGTATTATCCGATCTCAGGTCTCCCATCACATGAATGGAAGAATAGTATTGTCCTCCGTATTGCAAAGAGCCATAAACTGCAGAGAGGGCATTTTTCATATCCTCAGCTGTCTTGTAGAAATTATTGCTGTTTTGCTGAGAAATCGGAGCCAAATCGAGGAAATCATCGCTGCAAGCTCCTGCAGAAAGCATCACAATTGCTCCTGCCGCGATTATTATTTTTATGTTTTTCATAAAGTTTTCAGATTAGAAGCCAACATTTAAACCCAACATAAACGTGCGTGCCAAAGGATATCCACCGGCGTCAACGCCCGGCACCAAAGGACTTCCGCCCTGTGCACTTACTTCAGGATTATAACCTTCGTAGTCGGTAAAAGTGTAGGCATTTTGTACAGTGAAGCTCAATCTCGCACTGGAGAGTTTTGCCTTTTCCAATAATGAAGCAGGCATATTGTAACCCAAAGTGATATTTCGGATTCTCAGGAAAGAACCATCTTCCACAAACAGGGAGGTGATATTATTGACTACGGTACTTCCGGCATAGCCGTTGAAATTCCTGTCAATCATCGGAGATACTCCATCGCCAGGATCTGATTCAGACACCCATCCATTGGAAGAACTCGAAAGGACGTTGTATGAACCTGCATAATTGCCGTAATATCTTCTTGCCACGTTCAATACTTCAAATCCCTGAACTCCCTGAAGGGTAAATGCAAAATCAAAGTTTTTGTAAGCAAAACTGTTGGTCATACCCCAGGTGAAATCAGGAAATGGACTTCCCAAAACTCTTCTGTCGTCGGCGTTGATCAATCCGTCATTGTTGACATCTTCAAACTTGAGTTGACCTGGCTTGGATTGTACCGTACCGTTACCGTTTAGGATTACTGGACTATTGTCGATTTCTTCCTGATTTTGGTACACACCGATCACATTGTAGCCATAGAAGCTACCCGGTGCTGAGCCAATCTCAGTGATGTGAGTTGGAGCACTGGCAGAAGTAGCTTGTCTTGATATGATCGGAGATCCGTCAGGGCCCAAAGCCAAAACCTCAATGTTGTTTGTAGAGAAATTCAAATCAGTGGTCCATTTGAACGCTCCAACTGTGTTTCGGCTGGTGACAGTGAATTCAAAGCCTTTATTCTGGATTTCACCGATATTCTGCAAAGCAGTGGTGTAGCCTGTCAAAGTTGGAACCGGCACGTTGAGCAAAAGGTCAGAAGTGCGCTTGTTGTAGTAATCTGCTGAAGCGTAGATTCTGTTTTGCAAAAGCCCGATTTCTACCCCAACGTCAGTTTGGCTATTTCTTTCCCAACCCAACTTGCTGTTTGGAATATTGGAAAGACGGATACCGTTACTGACAGTACCGCCATTCATTCCCAAAGGATAATTTTCAATCCCGGTGAGGCCGATTGAGCCGTAATTGGTGATGAAATTATTGCCTGTCAATCCATAGCTGGTTCTCAGTCTGAGCTCAGACAACCAGTCAACCTCACTCAGGAAATCTTCCTCAGAAAGTCTCCAACCCAAAGAAACGGATGGAAAAGAACCCCAACGGTTGTCCTGACCAAATCTCGAAGAACCGTCACGTCGGAAAGTCGCCGTCAACAAATACCTGTCGTCGTAATTGTAATTCACACGAGCCAGGTAAGAGATCAAAGCCCATTCCTCTTTGGTAGAAGTTGCACTTGAGATCAAACCTGCCGCATTGATGGTTTTGATATTGTCGTTGGCAAAGTTGGTACCCGTCATTCGGCTGATTTCCATAGCTTCCTGCTGTACGGTGTAACCCAAGACTGCGTCAAAGTTGTGCTTGCCGATGCTTTTGTTGTAGCTCAGGGTAAATTCAGAAAGCCAGTTTCTGATCTGCGAGGTTCCGTTGGTCCCAACAGCTGGTTTGGTTGCATTGACGCTGTTAGGGTTGATGATAGATGAGCTGAAGATATCCTCACGGAAATTGCGGATATCTGCACCAACAAGGGCTTTGAATTTCAGATTGTCCACCAATAAAAACTCAGCGAAAGAAGTTCCCAAGAGTCTTAGATTTTGCTGCTCGTGGAAATATTCCTTGGCGATTTTCACCGGGTTGTCCACTTCTGAAGTTCCGATTCCCTGACCGGTAATTTTGGTGTAGTTTCCAAATTCATCATACGGGGTGAGATGCGGACCTGCAGTAATGGCCGATTGGATGATCCCTCCACCCTGCCAGTTGCCTTCGGCAAGTGATTGGTTTGAGAAAGTGTAAGAAGGCGTAATGTTAGCCCCTACTTTCACCCGCTTGTTCATTTGTGATTCCACATTGACGCGGAAGGAATAACGCTTCAGGTCAGAGTTGATGATTACCCCATCCTGACTCAAATAGCCACCGGATACGAAGTATTTGGTCTTGTCATTTCCTCCGGAAAAATTCAACTGGTAATTGCTCATCTGAGCAGTTCGGAAGATCTCGTCCTGCCAGTTGGTACCTTCTCCGAGTGACTCAGGATTACTGAAAACCTCAGGTAAAAGGTACATAACGTTATTAAGTCGAACTGAATTTGGATCAGTAGCAGATCTGCCAGGACCTGAATTCACCCAGGCATTGTTTCTGGATTCGTTGATATAATGCGCAAATTCAGTCGCATTCAACACATCCAGGGTTTTTTCCACCTGTTGTACGCCAGTGCTAATGCTAAAATCGATTTTGGACAATCCGGATTTTCCTGATTTGGTAGTGATCAAGATCACCCCATTGGAACCTCTGGAACCGTAAATTGCTGTGGCCGAAGCGTCTTTCAACACTTGAATGTTATCGATATCGTTGGGATTGATCGTGTTGAGGGGGTTATTTCTCTGGTCAAAATCATTGGTCACCGGAAAACCGTCCACCACATAAAGCGGCTCATTTCCAGCACTGAGTGAACCTGCGCCACGAATTCTGACAGAAGCTCCTCCACCTGGAGCACCGGTAGCTTGA
Organism: Algoriphagus sp.; assembly: GCA_035458065.1. GTDB lineage: Bacteria > Bacteroidota > Bacteroidia > Cytophagales > Cyclobacteriaceae > Algoriphagus. Next base: position 3,140 of record DATIAI010000040.1, read on the forward strand.
GTTACTACAACTCCGGCCATTCTGCCTGCGATAGCCTGGTCAATACTTGCCACAGGCTGATCTTTGATCTCTTCACTGCTGATCGCACTTACCGATCCGGTGATGTCTTTTTTCTGTAGCGTACCATAACCCACGACTACAAATTCCTCCAGGTTATTTTCCTCAGTCGCCATCACTACCTCCAAAATGGTCGCTGCACCAACTGTGATTCTTTGGCGCTGCAAACCGATGAATGAAAAAATCAAGGCTTGGCCTTCTGCGGCCTCAATAGAAAAATTTCCGTCAATATCCGTAACCGTACCGGTAGTAGTCCCTTCCACAAGTACGGTGACTCCGGGTAAAGGCGCTCCAGTCTCATCCTTCACCGTTCCGGAGATCTTTGCTCTTTGGGCTTCTGTCTCTACCAGTTTGGCACCAGTTCCGTTGGAAATGACACTGATTGTATTGTTTACTTGCTTAAATCGAAGGTTGGTCTGAGTAGCGATCTCGTAAAGATGCTGCTCCACGGTACCTGAAGTCTTTGCGATGTTCAGACCGGATTGGCCTTTTACGGCTGATTCCGTGTAGAAGAAACTGAAGTCAGTTTTGTCTTCAATTTCCTTGAAAAGCTGAAGCAGGGAATAGCTTTTCTTTTCCAGTTTGAGGTGAACCTCGTCGATGCTTTTCACCTGCGCCGTGGTTGTGCTGGCCATCAGGGGGCTCAATGTCAGACAAAGGATCGCCACACCTCTGACTAGTAGCTTAATAGACATGACTATTAATGGTATTATTTTTTTCATATTTTAGGGTTGTAAGTTGAAACATTATAATACCCCCGGATGACAGACCGCTAAGCTTTAGTCCGTGGGTGCCGTGTTTTGATTTTCACAGGAGCGTATTCGCAGTACGTTCCTGTTCTTTTTTATATCCTTTTGATATCACATAGGCTGTTCAGTTGAATTTGACGACTACTTCTTTATTGTTCAGTTCATACTCAAAATCCATGGAAGCACTCAGCACATGCAGGACATTTCGCAGGCTTTCATTGCTGTCGAAAGTACCTGTCGCCTTAAGTTGCTCAGGAGTACCGATAACCTGAATTTTGACCCCATACCATCGCTCGAGGATCGGGATCATTTCTTCAAAAGGAGTTTCCGCAAACCGCAACACTCCCTCTGTCCAGCTGATTCTGTCTGAAACTTCCACCGGATACTTGCTCAATTCTCCGTCTTGAAAAGACAAAATCGATTCTTCTCCCGGATTCAGATCGAGCGATTTATTTCCTGATTTTTGATTCAGTCTGACTTTTCCGGTCACTAATGTGACTGCCACTTTTTCTTCAGGAATGAAAGTGGAAATGTTGAATGAAGTACCAAGTGCTGTGGTGAGAATGCCCTTTGCCTCAACCGTAAATGGATGGGCTTCGTCCTTGGCAACTTTGAAAAATCCCTCCCCTTCCAGTTCGATTTGTCTGTTGGTCAGGAAATCCTCGGCGTAGGTTATTTTACTTTCAGAATTGAGGTAAACCGTGGAGCCATCGGGAAGATTGATTCTGGTCTTTTGACCAGCCGGGTTTTCTCGGACAATCATCTTTGGGCCTGCAAAAGAGATTTCGGCTGGAAGCTCCATGGACTTGTTGAGTTCAAAGTAGAACAAGGCCGAAATGCCGAGAACAGCCAAAACCACCGCAGCTTTAAGCCATTGTGGAAAAAGCCTTTTGGCAGGCTTGGAATCCTGAAGCAAATGCGCCTTAGAGTAGCCATCTTTTGCCTGGTTGATTTTATGCCAAAGTGGTTTTGAATCCCAATTTTCAGTTTGGTGACTGCGGATTTTTTCAGACCAAACCTGTAATATTTCAGCTGATAAAAATTCTTCAGCCTCG
>DATIAI010000041.1:0-3856 GCA_035458065.1 Algoriphagus sp.
TATTTTAGTGGATCTCAAAGACGGCCATATCAAATGGATCGTGCAGGGCAGAGACCAGCATTATGGATTCTTTGATGATCAACTCTTTCCGCTCAGACTTTACTTTGACCAGAAAAGTGTAAAGGTTCTCAGTCATTTCGGGGGTGAAAAAACCCCTGTTTTGGCTGAAGTGAAATCCATAAATGGCGAAACGATTGAATCTATTGAGAAGAAACTCCTTTCCGGACTGACCTATGGTGACGGAGAAAGTTTGGGCGGAAAATACTACCAGTTGAACCGATTCTTTGCCGCCTTCTATTCCACCGAATATGGGGTAAGCGAAACGTACAGCGTTGAAATCGAAAATGATGGAAAAATCACGAAGTGGGAGGGAAAGGGAGTAAAAAGGGACCAGATCGAAACAGTCTACAAGAAAGCGGATGAGCCAAATACTTTCAAAATGATCAATCAATCGACAGGAGTTTTAGACATCAATTGGTTTTTCTCCAATGAGGATGGACCTGACTTTAAAAAGTTTTTGAAAAAATCGTTTGAAACTCTGGAGGAAGAAGGTGTATCAAATTTAATTCTTGACCTTCGAGGAAATGAAGGAGGAGTTGAAAAATTTGGCATCGAACTCTACAAATACCTCGCTTTGGATAAGTTTGATTATTATGATTTCGTGACCACCAAGCCGAATCAAAAGGTCGATTTTGAAAATTATACGTCCAAGATTTTCCGCATGGCAAATTCATTTTCCAAGGAAAAAGATGGGATTTATCTATTTACCATGGCTCCTTCGAAAACCGAAAAACCGTATAAAAACGCCTTCAAAGGCAATTTGATCATTTTGATTGACGGTCAAAGTTTTTCAGTGACTACTGAATTTGCTTCCCGTGTCAAATCTGACAGACGTGCTACATTCGTAGGGGAGGAGACTTCAGGAGGTGCTGAGGTAAACAGCAGCGGTTTTTTCACCATCCTCACCTTGCCACATTCCAAAATTGATTTGGGAGTTCCTAGAATGGGTTTTCACATGGCTGACCTGGATCCGACTATGGATAAAAACAGGGGAATCCTGCCTGATGTCAAAGTTATTGCAACGGCTGAAGATATGCTTGCCGGAAGAGATGCTGTGATGGAAAGGGCTCTTGAGTTGGTGAAGAAAACTGATTAAGGAAAAGAATTCAATCCCATAGGACACTTTTAAGTAGAGTCGAACCCAAAACCGTCGGTTATTTTTGGAGTTCGACCCATTTAGGGTCATGGAATTCGTGATATTGTTTCTAAATCCACGGGTTTTGTTCGACTTCGCTCACTAACCACACCCGAGGCTATTGAAAAGTTTGACTTCGTCCGGGGTCTTTTTTATTTTATAAGACGCTCATTAACCTCAATCAGCTTAGGGTTTTTATAAATTGCAAATGTGAAAATTCTGACAACGCAGTGGTCGAACCTTTCATTAGCCCCCGGTGCAACGGGAGGAAAAGGACATTAATAAAGAGAAATCAAACCTTTAAGGGTTGAATTTAATTTTGGATTAGATACTGGCCAATCCTTACTTCTTAACCCGATAATGCACCTGCACCAATCCACTGGAATAGGACCTTGAACTGATCAGTTCGAGCTTTTCCTCGGGAATTCCTTCCTGAAACAGCCGGATTCCCTCACCCAGCAGAACAGGGATAAAGGAAATGATCAGCTCATCCAATAGTTGAGCTTTCAGTAGCCGGTTGACTGTCTGGGCTCCGCCGTCCACAAAGATGTTTTTGCCTACTCTGGATTTCAGACCTTCCACCAATTCGGAAAGATCACCAGAATAGAAATTAACCGTGCCGATCGAAGGATATTGGCCACGGGTCAAGACATAGGTTTCTTTTCCCTGATGGGGAAATTCCGGGACCTGATTCATGACCCAGTCGTAAGTCCGTTTGCCCAAAATCACCGCATCCACTGTCTCATTAAAATCGGCATAACCGTAATCTTCTCCTTCCATCTGAACCAAGTCCAAAAAATCCAGTCGATCTCCTGGCTGTGCGATATACCCATCCAAACTGGATGCGATGTAGAGTATTAGTTTTCTTTCCATATCCTTTTGTAAAAAATCCCGCTCCAAAGTTATCCATTGGAGCGGGATTGAATTTAGACTAAAAAATAAATCAGATCCCAGGTTTTAGGATAAACTTCTGTTTCCTCCGCTCAGATACCAAAAACTGCCAAAGTCCCAAACCGACTAATGCCAAAAAGCTCTCGATCATCAGCCACTGTGAACCAAAGTCTCCCAAAGGACCATCCGAGACCAAGGTGATCAATCTCGAAAAGGCATACGCTCCCCAGAAAATGCTCAGAAATGCAGCCCCCTTCTCAGGATACAGTACCATGAGATAGAACAGGCTGAGGCAAATCGTAATTCCGACTCCGCCGTAAACTCCCCGAATCGAGCTCAATGCGTCTGTGTTTTCCAGTTTTACATCCACCAAGTCCATGATCGACTGCGGGTCAAAAAGTGCCATCACACTTACTGAAAGCAGACTTAGTATGGAAAAACCAATATAAATCCGGGTGAAAAATTCCCATCGCTTCACTTTTTTCATCCCAAATATTATTGAATAGTACAATAAGCAGAGTAGCTGGCGATATGTCGCCCGAGGTCTTCCAGCTTCGGTTTCTTTACCTCATCAAGCAGCTGTTGGCAATCGCCAAACAGGTCTTCAAAAACTTGATCGTAGTTCCCCTTTTTGACTTTCAGTAACGGTGCTCCATTTTTTGAAATGAAGTAAGCGCGATGCTTGTCTCCCGTCCAGGTTATGTATTCTCCTTCCAAAGCAGTGGTTTTTCGGGCAAAGGGATCGTAAAACACCTCAAATACCTCCTCAAAATCCGGGTTGAGAAGTTGTAGAAGGAGTTCCTTTTCGCCGTTTACAGTCGTATTTCGGAAGATGATGAAGTCTTTTGGTTTGGCGGTGGGTTGATCTTTGGAGAGTAGTTTTTTTACGGAAGATCCTCTTTCTGAAAGGAATTGAAGTCTTACAGCTCCGTTCATTGCAATGGCAAATTCGTAGATTTCCTCGGCGCTGATCTTGTGACGCGCCCCGGATTCATCTTCCAGGCTGACTTGCGTAATTCCCCTTGAACTGTTTGTGGTCAGGATTTTTCCTTCGATGACTTCGCCGGATTTAAGCAGGGCATAGCCCCGGTTGGACATCGGGACCTCCTCCAGAGGTTGTTGAAGTTCTTGGGCTGAAATGCTGAAACAAATACCCAGAAATGCCAAGAAAGTGATTTTAAAGTTTTTCATTTTAGTACCAGTTGGTTTTGTGGGAAGGATGGAAAAAGGGGGTGGCAGGTTGCTTTCTGATTGAAAAATTACCTTAATGTTGGACACCTACATCAATCAGCCATTTCCACTCGCCTTTGGGATTTTTTCTCCAAACGGAGGTGTAGGTTCCTTTATTCAGGACTTTCCCATCAGGATCCAAAGCCTGAAAATGTCCCAGAGTATAACCCAATTCTCCCGATTCGGCCACTGTGGCAAACTCCGGTTCCCAAGCAAGCACAAACCCAGGAACTTCCGGTCCAAAGGACTTTTCTATAGCTTCTAGTCCACGTATAGGTTCACTGCCATCCCGAAGGAGAATGGCAGAGGAATCTGCGAAGTGGAGAAATGCTGCCTTTAGGCCTTTCTGTTTTCCCATTCCGGAAAAGTCGCGATCCGCTTGAAGCAGCGATTCTTCAGCAGGATTTACTTGTGCAAATAGGTTGCTGTTAAAGCAGAGGCAAGTCCACAAAACCAACATCCATACTACGCGGACAAAATTTTGAGGCATTTGGAAATGAGGCTTCATTGTTTTTCGATTTCGACGATCCACTCCACTTC
>DATIAI010000042.1:0-4450 GCA_035458065.1 Algoriphagus sp.
CATCGACATGTCCACTCAGCTTAAGCTGGTTGGTACTGAGGTGGCTTCATTTGGCGATCCATTCCTCGAAGGCGAAGAGGCAATCGCCATTCGCTACGAAAACAAGCAACGCGGGATTTACAAAAGAATCAATATCAGCAAGGACGGAAGCAAACTTCTTGGCGGAATTTTAGTCGGGGATTCCTCTGACTACAACTCCCTGTTCCAGCTTTACATCAATGAAATGAAGCTTCCCGTAAATGCCGAAGACCTCATCCTGGGTCAGCGCGGTTCGGGATCAAAAAGCCTTTTGGGATCTGTACTCGACCTGCCTGATTCTGCCCAGATCTGTTCTTGCGAATCGGTGAACAAAGGAGCGATTTGCGAAGCCTTGAAAAGTGGAGCATGCACAGATCTGAAAGGAGTAATCAAGCAAACCAAAGCTTCTACCTGCTGCGGAGGTTGTAAGCCGATGGTGGTGGATTTGGTCAAGGAAACCTTGAAATCTCTTGGCAAAGAAGTTAAAGAAACCATCTGCGAGCATTTCGAATACACCCGACAGGAGCTTTTTGACTTGGTCAAATTAAACAACACTGCCGGATACAACGAAGCCCTAGACAAATTCGGCAAAGGACATGGCTGCGAAATCTGCAAGCCGGTCATGGCTTCCATCTTCGCCAGCATCTTCATGGAGACCGCCAACAAGCAGGTGGAGATTCAAGATTCCAACGATAGATTTTTGGCCAACATCCAAAGAAACGGTACTTACTCAGTCGTGCCGAGAGTTCCGGGAGGAGAAATCACCCCTGAGAAACTGGTCGTTTTGGGTCAGGTTGCCAAGAAATACGACCTCTATACCAAAATCACCGGAGGTCAGCGAATTGATCTTTTCGGAGCACAACTCAATGAATTGCCGATGATCTGGAAAGAACTCATCGATGCCGGATTCGAAAGTGGACACGCCTATGGCAAGTCTTTGAGAACTGTCAAAAGCTGCGTTGGTTCCACCTGGTGCCGGTTTGGAATGCACGACAGTGTGAGTTTTGCCATAAGAATTGAAGAGCGCTACAAAGGCCTCCGCTCTCCGCACAAACTCAAAGGCGGAGTCTCCGGATGCATCCGGGAATGCGCAGAAGCCCGAGGCAAAGACTTTGGAGTGATCGCGGTCGAAGGCGGCTGGAACCTTTATGTCTGTGGAAACGGCGGCGCTAATCCCAAGCATGCCATCCTCCTCGCCTCCCAATTGGACGATGACACTTGCATCAAATACCTCGATCGATTCTTGATCTACTACATCCGCACTGCCGGGCCATTGATCAGGACTTCCACTTGGTTGGAAAAACTCGAGGGTGGAATCGAATACCTGAAAAAAGTTGTCGTGGAAGATTGCCTGGGAATGGCAGAGGAATTTGAAAATGAAATGGATGGATTGGTCGAAAAATACGCCTGTGAATGGAAAGAAGCGATCGAAGATCCTGAAACACTGAAAAGATTCAAGCCTTTTGTCAATACTGAAGAGTCCGATGACCAACTGGTTTTTGTACCCCTTCGCGAACAAAAAATGCCAAGACCTTGGTAATTACCTCTTTTTGAAACCATGGAAGAAATTGTAAGCCTATATCAAACCGTCCAACTTTCAGAAGTAATCTCCTGGATCAAAGTTGGATCCGTAAATGATTTTCCTGAAAATGCCGGTGCCTGCATCAAACACAATTCACGGCAAATTGCTGTATACCATTTTACCCGTACACAAAAATGGTATGCCTGCCAAAACCTGTGTCCTCACAAAATGGAAATGGTTTTGTCACGGGGACTGATGGGTGATACGGGCGGCATTCCAAAACTTGCCTGTCCCATGCACAAAAAGACCTTTTCGCTGGAAGACGGCTCCAATCTGAATGGGGAAGAATACAGCATCGCCACCTATCCGGTCAAAATTGAAGACGGAATTGTCTATATTGGTTTTGCTGACTAATTCCTTTTCAATGACCCGATTCGATCAAGCCATACAGCTCATAGACCAAGTCAACTCCGAAGACCCAATCAAAGAAACCTGGAAAGGAAAAGCTTTTCCAAAGGAATTGCTCTATTCCCACAGGATGACCAAAAAGCTGGGAGAATTCGCCCCGGATGCAGCTGAGCATCTTAAGATTGCAGCCCGAGCCCAGCATATCGGCCGATGGAAGATTCAGCGATCCGAATATCCCATGGACAGGACCGGATATCTAACCTGGCGTGAGGAACTCAAAAAAATGCATGCAGAAATGGCCGGCCAACTACTTCAGGAAGCCGGATATGAGGAATCGTTTATTTCAAAAGTTAAATTCCTGATCCGCAAAAAACAACTTAAAACCGACTTCGAAACCCAGATTTTGGAAGATGTCGTTTGTCTGGTCTTCCTTGAATATTATTTAGAGGAGTTTGTCGCCAAGCACGAGTTTGAAAAAATCAAAGACATCCTAAAAAAAACCTGGGGCAAAATGTCCGAAAAAGGCCATAAAGAAGCGCTTAAACTCAATTTTTCCTCCCAAAGTCTTCGCATCATTCAGGAAGCACTATTCGACAGCAATGACTGAGAATACCAACACGCTCGATCGGGATACCTTCAACAGACTCAGACGTCTTTACATTATTGCCCTCGGCGCAATCGCCATTTCATTGATCACCAGCCAGATTCTGATCAGACAATACCTGGCCGACCAGGAAGACGACAGCCGACTGGTCAATGTGGCCGGACGACAGCGGATGCTCAGTCAAAAGCTCAGCAAAGAGGCTTTGCTTTTATCCTTGGACAATTCTGACTTTGGTCGAAGAGCGATGGAAGACACCCTTTTGGCCACCAAAACTGACTGGGAAACCGCTCACATTGCGCTTCAGTTCGGAGATAAAAAATTGGGACTCAATCCGGGAAGCAGTCCCGAAATCTCAAAAATGTTTGAAGGGATCCAACCTCATTTTGAAAACATCGTCGCCAACACCAATTCCCTGATTCAACTTTCAAGGGAAAATACCGGGGATTCATTGGCATTCCAGACATCGGTTCAGAATATCCTAAAGAGTTCAAAGGTGTTTCTGACCAAAATGGAGGAAATAGTGAACCAATACGATTTCGAAGCCAAAGAGAAAGTTGAAAGTCTGAAGCAGCTGGAATTGATCATTACGCTTTTCACTTTGTTGGTTTTGCTGGCGGAATTTTTGATCATCTTCTGGCCTTCGGCCAAAGCCATGCGAGCCAGCATTCAGGTCTTGATGGAGGCTGAGAAAAAAGCCATCAAAATGGCAAAAGACGCAGATTTGCTAAGCCAGGCAAAAGAAAAATCAGTTCGGGAACTCCGTGCTTTGAGTCAGGCGATGGACCAGATTCTGCTTTTTGCACGTATCACTCCAGACGGTCACATCACCCATATCGGGGACCGATTTGCAAAATTGGTGAAGTTTCAGAAGTTCAATCAAAACGCAAAGTTTTCGGATGTCCTTACCGAGCAGGAAAATGAACGTCTGACGATCGACAGGATTATTTCTGAAAATAAAAAATCGGGCTGGCAAGGTGAACTGAAGGCCACTACTCCAAGCGGTCAGGATTTATGGCTTGACTTTTCCATGATTCCATTTCATTCCGGCGAAATATCCGAGTTAATCATCATTTGTCTTGATATCACCAAGCGCAAAGAAGCCCAACTTGAAGTTCAACAACTGACCAAAGAGAGCTTTGAGGAAAAGATGCTTCAGCAGAATGTCATCAGCCGTCAAATCATCGAAAATCAGGAAAATGAGCAAAACCGCATCGCCAAAGACATCCATGATGGAATTGGCCAGATGCTGACCGGATTGAAATATCTCCTGGAAAGCGTAGACCTGAGCGAAGGTGAAAAGGCGCAAGTCAAACTCGATAAACTGAAAGAACTGACGACTAATATCATCAAGGGTGTTCGCACGGCTACTTTTAACCTCACGCCACCCGAACTTAAGGATTACGGAATTGTGCCTGCCCTGACAGAACTTACTCAGGAACTAAGTAAGCTGACAGGTAAAGACATCATTCTGATGAACAAGTCTGATTTCAACCGCCGACTGGACTCTTTGGTCGAAATCAACCTTTATCGCATCACTCAGGAAGCTATCAATAATGCAATCAAATACGCAGAATCCACATTGATTTTGGTGACAATTTCCCACAGTGAAAAAATCCTCAGTATAACCATCGATGACAATGGAAAGGGTTTTGACAAGAAAGCCCTAAAACCCAAACCGGACAAAGACGGCGGGATGGGCCTTACATTTATGCAGGAGCGGATCAAATACATCAATGGCAGACTCTTCATCAATTCTTCCCCACAAAAAGGCACCAAAGTCACCCTGAATATTCCTTTGGTTTAATTTTTGGAAACTGATTACGTAAAATTTCATTACTTTACTACGTAATAACTTTAGAAACGATGAACCCAACCCGAATTGTGCTGGCGGATGATCA
>DATIAI010000043.1:0-3597 GCA_035458065.1 Algoriphagus sp.
GTTTTCCATGGTTTGAAGCCCAAAAATGATGTCACAAACGCACGCGTTCAAAAAATTATTTTCATTGATAAAGTGAAAAAACAAAAATGTGAACATTCATTCTGTTAAAAACGAATCAATTATCACTCTTTTTTCAGCCTCGGAAAATCTGATTTTTTAGAAAAAAAAATTCAATCTTCGTGGGTTAGACCTTTCTGGAATCGCTTCCAAAAATCTGAAGGACTCAAATTCAACTCTTTTTTAAACACATAAAAAAAGGTGGTTCGAGAGCTAAACCCTGCCTCCCTTCCAAGAGATTCCAAGGTAAAAACATCCAGGTATCCACTCTCTATTTTCTCCTTTGCATACCTGACCCGATAGTAATTAACCAGATCTTTAAATCCCTTTCCATATACTCTATCCAAAATTTCAGGCAGGTATCTTGCAGGTATTCCCAGTTCTTTCGAAATGTCGGTAACCAGCAAGCCTTGTTTCAAAAATAATTGATCTTCCTCAAAAAGCTTTTTAAGCTTTGCTTTTGATTCATGCTCATTAAACTTGGGCTCTTCCCCTCCTGAATCCGAGCGGACTTGGAATTTTTGGATCGAAGGAGCCTGATCCCTGATTACAATAGCTCCCTGCGCCAGTTGCACGACAGGTACTGGTTCGGGAATCTCCAGGCTCAAATTCCATTTCAAAAAAATGTAAATATTAAAAATAAGTATACACAGAAGCATCAACATCACCAAGAATGCCCGCAGCCCGGGAGAAGAAACTCCAGTGAAAAAGAATTGGATAGCATGGATATACTGAACCAAATAGAAAAATTGGATGATTCCAAAAAAAACCAGGGTGCCATAAACCCAGTTTTTGAATTTCTCCTGCTTCCATTGCTCCAAAAGGACAGGATTAACTTTAAAAACTAAATAGATAGAGTAAATAAAATAACCGACAATCAGGATCAGACGAATTACATCCACCCAGATACCGCCAATAAATCCATTCGCATATAAATTCAAGCCCCCTTCTTCAGATAGCACCTTGTTCGCAATCTGTAATTTCTCTGACTTTGGAAGTAAATACAGGGGCATTAATTCTAAAAAATGAATCAAAGCTGGCAGGAAATGAATCCAATCCAATTTCTGAAACCCAGATTTGCCATAAACGAGATTTCTTATCGAAAAGTAAAAAAACGGACCTGCCAGAAACAGCACAGGACTGAAACTCCTCAAGAGATGTGGATATTTTAAAATCAATTTGAATTCAAACCACAATCCATAGGTCAAAAAAAACAGAGAGTATATCAGCAATGCTCCTCCCAAAAACCTCATTTGACCGTTCTTATTATCACCTTTCGCAATGAGCAAAATCGAACTGAAGACTGAAAATGCTAATAAAATAATGCTTAGGATTAGAAGGAATGACATAGAATTTAACAAAATATCAAGTCTGTTTCTTCTTGATATTCTTTAGGTTGGTTTAATTAAATGGTAAATTCCGTAATTCAATCGCAATTCTGAATTTTTTGGAGATCTTCTGGAAAGGAAACACCAGCTCTTAAAGATATCGATTTCAAATTTTTGATTTGAAAGAAATTGACTTCAAAAATCCGTATTCGAAATGCCTTTTCAGTATTCAATTTGAAAATTACTTTCGGTTTTTAAACTACCTTCTATAAAAACCATTGGGTGGGGAGGTGCCTTCACTGAGTTTGTGAAGTGTCGAACCTCGGTTGCTGTGCTTGCCAAAGTATTCTCCCTGATCTTAAAAAACGCTTCCCTTGCCATTGTTGATTTCAGCTACCTGATACCTGAAAACTGCAACCCTTCACTCTTTTTCTTTGCGAACTCCGTGGTAAATAATAAGTACCCAATAGGCAACACCTTGAGAATTGAACATTGAATTTGATTATTGATCATTTTATCTCCTCTGTGAAAATCCGTGTCTTTGTTTAAGCGATCCTGCGAGATTCTTTTTCAAAAATTTCCCGCAGATTGACAAGGAAAAAAGTCGCTGAAATCCACAGATTTCTTTGCGCCTTTGAAGCTAAAATCCTGCCTGACTGCGTGCCTCCCTCCAAAACTCTCCGCGCCTTCAATGCGCGGTTAAAAAACTGTCCAAACAGATCGTGTCTCCAGCAATCCAAGCTGAAGGAATTGCTTTTTTCATTTAATGCCAGGCTGGCAGGGGTCCTGCCTTCGGCATAAAATGGAATCCAATCACACAAAAAGCTTTAGCTTTTTCTCATTGCGTCCTTGGAAAACACCAGAAATCGGCCAGGGCGATATCAGTTCCCAGCAAGGTCAAAAAGAGCCAAGATCAAGCTCTCTTTTTCCTTTGCGGTAAAAAAATTTTGAATTTCTCCCTGAGTGGATGAAAATTCCTTCGTGGTTAAAAATTTCCAGATGCTGGGTTTGCTCTTCAGTCCCTTCCTGTTTCAAGAATCCCTAATTGCGTCTTCAGCTTTCTCCCATTGAAATGAAAGGACTGCTTTAAAAGCGATTTCCCTTAGAACCCAAGGCAAAGTGAGCAGAATATTATTCCTCACCCGACTTTGCAAACAGCCCCTTATCAACTATTTTGCTTTGCAGTCTGATTTTTTGCCTGCCAACCCAAAAAAAACCAAACCTATGAACAAGCCCCTTCTTGTACTCCTCTGCGCCTCTGCCCTGATTTTTTCCTGCGAAAAACCCAAACCCCAGCTCACCGCAGAAGAATACGCAGCACTCACCGACGAGCAAAAGCGCTCTGTGGAATTTGCCCTCGACGGCATCGAAGTGACGGATGATCGTCTGGAACTGACGCTTTTTGCCTCCGAACCCATGATGACCAATCCGACCAATATGGACATCGATGACCGGGGCCGGGTTTGGATCACCGAAGCCTATAACTACCGCACACAACTCAATCCTAAAAATCCCACCAAAGCCGAGGGTGACCGAATTCTGATCCTGGAAGACACCGACGGAGACGGCAAAGCGGATAAATCCACCGTTTTCTATCAGGGAACCGACATCAATGCCGCATTGGGCATTGCCGTTTTTGGCAATAAAATCTTTGTCTCCGTCAGCCCAAATGTGTTTGTCTTCACTGACGAAAATGGGGACGACGTGCCGGACAACAAGGAAATTCTCTTCACCGGGATTGGAGGCGAGCAGCATGACCATGGGATGCATGCCTTTACTTTTGGACCTGACGGAAAACTCTACTTCAATTACGGCAATTCAGGCGAGGGACTTCATTTGGCAGACGGAAGTCCGATCCTTGACCCTATGGGCCGACCTGTCAACTCCGATACCGCACCCTATCAGGAAGGCATGGTTTTCCGCTGTGATCCGGACGGAAGCAACGTGGAAATCCTCGGCTGGAATTTCCGAAACAACTACGAAGTGGCCGTGGACAGCTACGGACGCATGTGGCAAAGCGACAACGACGACGACGGCAACCGCTCCACTCGGATCAATTATGTGATGGACTATGGGAATTATGGCTTCAAGGACGAATTCACCAAAACCGACTGGAGAACCCGCCGCATCAACATGGAGGACTCCGTCTGGCAGCAGCACTGGCACCTCAACGATCCCGGAGTCGTTCCAAATCTTGTACAGACCTATGCAG
>DATIAI010000044.1:0-6080 GCA_035458065.1 Algoriphagus sp.
GGCATCCCCATGTTGTCATACATGATTACCTCACCAAACTGAGCCAACTTTTCTTTGATTTCAGCTCCATTCCCCACCGTCGTGATAATGAATTTATCAGGCTCGATCAGACGCTTTGCAGTCGCGTTGATATCTGCGACAGTCAAAGCATTGAGTTTTTGCAAATAGGTCTGGTAATAGTCTTTAGGGAGTTTGTAGCGGTCAATATTAAGTGCAAAGTTTGCAACAGTAGCAGGCTGCTCGAGAGAACGCCCAAAACTACCGGACAATTCCGCTTTAGCCTTTGCTAGCTCTTCCTCAGTCACTCCGTTTTCAACCAGGTTCTGGATTTCATAAATGAATTCATGCACAGCAGAGTCTGTCACTTCAGTACGTACTGATGCATTAGCAGTAATAGTTGCCACCAATTTATCAGCTCCAATTGAAGAATAGGCTCCGTAAGTGTAGCCTTTGTCTTCACGCAGATTCATAAATAATCTTGAAGCGGACCCTCCTCCCAAAATCTGATTCAACACCCGGCTGGAAATGTAATCTTCGTCTCCAATCTTCATTTTCACAGGCTGGGTCACGTTGATCACAGACTGGACCGATGAACTTCTATCCACCAAGGCAACGGCTCTTTTGGAAGCCCGCTCAGGCATTGGATAGGTAAACTTTGGTACTTCTCCTTGCTTCCAGTTGCCAAAATACTGATTCACCACTTTTTCAGCTTCAGCTTTGTCCATATCTCCGACAATGGCTAGGTAAGCGATATTTGGTTTGAAGTAGGTTGAATAGTAGCTTTTCACATCCTCCACGGTGATGTTTTTGATGGTAGATTCAGTTTCTACTTCTCCATAGGGATGGTTTTTCCCAAATAAAACAGCAGAAGAAAGCCTACCGGATATAGCGTTTGGATTGTCCTTGCTTTGTGCCAAACCGGTCAAAGACTGTTTTTTCAATTTGTCTAATTCCTCCTGCGGAAAAACCGGGTTGTAAAGCACATCTGCCATCAATTCAAGAACTTTTCCCTGATGCTTTTTCAAAGAAGAAGCAAACATAGAAGTCGATGAAGCGCTCAGACTTGCTCCGATAAAGTCAATTTCCTGATCCAGTTGATCTTTGGTTCGGTTTTTAGTCCCCGCCATCATCATCTCTCCAACGAAACTCGTCATCCCTGCCTTATCTCCTTCCAGAATCGGATCTCTTTCCAAAACCAGTGTAAAGGAGACCCGGGGAAGTTTGGTGTTTTTCACCACAAATACCTTCAGGCCATTATCCAATGTGAATGTTTCTGCTTCTCCGATTTTGATTTCAGGAGCCGGACCTGATGCCGGAAGGCTGCTTCGATCTACCTGAGCCATCAAGCCTACGGTGATCAAGAGCGTCAATACAAATGATATCGTTATTTTTTTCATTTCTTTTAGATCAGTAAGGTCAAACAATTACTCAGTAGTAGGCTGAGCGGATTTAGGCAAATAGTACAATACCACGCGTCCGGTAAGATCCATGTATTCCTTAGCCACCCGCTGGATATCCGCTTTGGTTACTTTGGAATAGGCGTCCATTACCTGGTTGATGTAATTGGTGTCCCCATAAATTACTTTGGCTTCCGCCAGATTATTGGCAATACCTTCCATAGTGGAATTACCGCTCACGATGTCGTTTTCCATGATGTTTTTCAACTTCGCAAATTCCTCATCGCTGATGCCATTGTCCTGAACCTGCTTGATCAATCGGTCCACTTCTGCTTCCAAATCTTTGGGCTCCACGCCCATGTTGGTAATGCCATACATGATAAAAATTCCACCGTCTTCCAGTTCCAAAGGAATTGCTGCAATTACAAGCGCCTTCTGCTGCTTGTCCACCAGTTCCTTGGTCATTAAGGAAGATTTTCCTCCAGTCAGGTAAGTTGACAGCATGGAAAGTGCATAGCTGTCGGGATGATTTCTGGGGGGCAAATTGTACGCCTGAATTACTGCAGGAATCTGAATGTTGTCATAAATGATGTCTCGTGTTTCAGCTGTTTTCTTAGGTTCAACCACATTAGGTCTATAGATTTCCTTTGCTCCTTTTGGAATCTCTGAAAAATACTTTCTCACCCAAGCTTCAGTCTGTGCATAATCGATGTCACCGGCAATAGTCAAGGTAGCGTTGTTTGGCACGTAAAAGTCCTTGTAAAACTGCTGGAACTCTTCGATCGTTGCTGCATTCAGGTGATCCATGGAGCCGATCGGGGCCCACTGATAGGGATGAACTTGATATGCTCTTACCAAAGTCTCAGGGAGGATCGTTCCATAAGGTTGGTTTTCGTAGCGCTGACGACGCTCCTCTTTCACCACTTCACGCTGAGTTTCTACACCGGTGATATCCACTTTGGAATGCAGCATTCGCTCACTTTCCATGTAAAGCGCCAGTTCCAACTCATTGGAAGGAAGCAATTCATAATAGTAAGTGATGTCGTTGGAAGTGTAGGCGTTCAAGGTACCTCCGCGGCTTTGGATAATGTTCATGTACTGACCACGGTCAATATTTTCCGAGCCTTCAAACATCAGGTGTTCAAAAAAGTGAGCAAATCCGGTGCGCTCCGGATTCTCATTTTTAGAACCTACATGATACAATACCGATGTCACCACAATCGGAGTGGTATTGTCTTGGTGCATGATCACATGCAGGCCATTGTCCAGGGTAAATTCCCTGAACTCGATTTTGTTTTGGGCCAAAGCCGGTATACTGAGAAGTATAGCTACCAAGCCTAAAGCAGTAAATTTTCTCATGGTAAAAAGATTGGGTTAGTATTCAATTTGGGAATAAGTTGACAAATAGTATGATCTGATTCAAATCAGAAATAAGCCTTTCATCAAAGTAAACTAAAAAAGGTGGGTGTTAGGTTTTAAAAATCCACCATTGCAGGAAAAAGAAGATAAACGAGGGAGATTTTGCGCCATTCTCCCACGTTAATTTTTCTTAAGGATTCAGCCGGGCGAGGATTTCCTTGGCCTCATGCCATTGCAGCCGTGGGCCAAATTGGCTCACAATCTTAGAACTAGCCATAGAGGCAAGTTTACCACTTGACGCGTAACTGTGCCCATTAGTTATTCCAAAAAGAAAAGCTCCCGCAAACATATCCCCGGCACCATTGCTGTCGATGGCTGTGGTTTTGTAAGGTTCGATGTCAATAAATGTATCCCCATCGAAGATCATTGCCCCGTTTTTACCCTGAGTAATGACAAAGTGCTTGGCTACTTTTTTCAGTTCCTCTCGAGCTTCCGCCAAGTTGTCTTTTCCTGTGAAAAGCATGGCTTCCTCCTCGTTGGCGAAAAGCAAATCAACGCTAGCACCGATCACCTCGTCAAAAGGCTCCCGAAAATACTTTACCATAGCAGGATCGGAAAAGGTCAGGGCGACTTTTACCCCGTTTTCCTCAGCCACTTTCTTGGCCAGCTTCATCGCGGTCTTTCCGTTTTCAGAGGTGATCAAATAGCCTTCAATGAAGAGGTATTTCGAATCTTTGATCGCGGATTCATTCAGGTCATTTACCGAGAAATTCTGGGTGATCCCCAAAAAAGTATTCATGGTACGCTCGGAATCTTCCGTCACCATGACAAGACACTTACCGGTGACTCCTTCTTCCAGTTTTTCAGGGGTCAAACCAATCGATACCCCTGAATCATTCAAATCCTTCAGATAGAAATGCCCCAATTCGTCATTGGCTACCCGGAAGCAGTAATAGGAATTTCCTCCGAATTGACTGACGGCAACCACAGAATTGGCTGCCGAGCCCCCTGCCTGTTTTTTGGCTTCAGCTGTGTTGATCACCTGCATCAGGGAATTTTGGCGCTCCTCGTCCACCAATGTCATCAAGCCTTTTTCGACCTTATTGTCAATAAAAAATTGGTCTTTGACTTTGAACTCAATGTCTACTAAGGCATTTCCGATGCCCGTCACGTCGTATTTTTTCATTTATATAGAATTGTAAAATTGAAATATTTCAAAATTGGAAAATTGGGCCCGAGGCCTATCAGTTACTTCATCATTCGATGTTCGACATTCGATGTTCGACATTCGATGTTCGACATAAAAACCTAATCACCTCATTTGGGATAGTTAGGATTGAGGTGCAGTGAAGCGTCGTAAATCGTACTTCGAGCTGAGTCGAGGATGGTAAATAAATAGCCTTCGACTCCGCTTAGTCTGACACTTATAGCGTCGTAAATCATAATTCTTAAATCGTACATCAATCGAAAATCGGGTGTCTCTCGAACGGTTTTTCCCGATCAAACAAATACCGATACGTATGGTGAGTTTTATAGATCGTTGCCAAAAGCTGTTCACAAACCCGCATCATCTTAGGATTGAAATCCCCGATCCAGTTCATTTCGATGGTTTTGTAAGGAAACGAAGCTTTTCCGCTCATTTTATCATAGCTGATAATCATTGCGCTTTCTGCGCCTTTGCCCTGATGCTCCGGCACTACTCCAAAGACCAGACCGAGCATTTTATTTGGAGGAAAAAATGTCTTGTACCAAAGGAACTTCAGCTTTCCGATCAGATCCATTTTTCCATTCACATGCTTGAATAACTGATTGATTTCCGGAATCTGGATGAAAAAACCGACAGGTTCACCTTTGAAGAAAGCAAAGTAAATTAATCTCGGATCGATGATCGGCTTCATTTTACCAAACATCAATTGGGCTTCCTTCAAGGCAATGGACTTTCCCATGTGACGAGCCCAGGCTTTGTTGTAAACAGTCATGAAGTATTCCGGCGCTTTCTCCTGCAACTCTTTCCCCTGAATATATCTAAAGGAATAATCCGGATTGGCCATGATGATGTTGGCGCGTTGGATCATTTTTTCGTCAAAACCGAGATCCTGAACTGGCCGCATGTAGGTGTACTGCTTGAAATAAAGTTGGAACCCGTAGTCCTCAAAAAACTTCTGGTAGTATGGGAAATTCCAAGGCATATTGTAATTCGGTTCGGAGAACCCATCTACCAACAATCCCCACCATTTGTCGCGTTCACCAAAGTTGATCGGACCGTCCATAGCCTCCATCCCTTCGCTCTGAAGCCAGGCTTTTGCAGTATCAAGAAGTAGAAAAGCTGCTTCCTGACTATCGATGCACTCAAAGAATCCCACGCCTCCCGTTGGCTGCTTTTCCTTCATCTTGGGATTGATAAAAGCCGCAACCCGGCCGATAGTCTGCCCTTTTTCGTCCTGAAGCAGCCATCGTTTGGCTTTAGCCCCATTTCGAAAAAGTTTATTGGTCTCGGGATGAAACAGCCCTTCGATATCTGCATCAAGTGGTCGGATCCAGTTCTTTTCATTCTTGTAAAGCCTCACCGCCATCTCGATAAATTCTTTCTGATGGGCAGGAGTGGTGACTTCGATCAACTTCATTCGGGGGATTTTAGATCGGCTAAATTAGGGGATCGAGGGGAAAGGGCAAAAAGTGGGAGAAATGAAGGTTGTCTTGCATCTTCGGAAGCTGGAAATAATTAAAATAAAAAAGCTGCACTATTTAGAGCAGCTTTGAGATTTTATTCTTTAATGGTCGCGTAAAGATCAAACTCCGTCGCGTCATAGATCATTTCCTTGACAGAATCACCCGCTAGGAAACAAGTTTAGGATCGATCACATTAATTTTTCCATTTATTAATTTCCGCACTAAGCCATTCAAGACTCTTTGTCTCAGGCATTATCGGGCCGGTATATTTTGCCTTAAGAACTCCAGCTTTGATAACAAAATGGGTTGGAGACATCACTACATCAAATCTCTCCAACACTTCGTCCCTTGATAAAGAAATGTTTTGATACCCTATTTCTCCATTTTTCTCTAGGTATTTAATGATTTTATCCGGCTTGCTCATGCAAAATCCGAGAAATACAACTTCGCTATCGTCCTGATGGCTTTCCGTTATCTTTTTAAGATAGGGTTCCTCCTGTTTACAACCTTTGCATCCGACAAACCAAATATTGATTACCACAACTTTTTCTTTCAATAGCTTCAGGTCAACAGAATCTCCAGAAATGGTGAGGTAACTGAACTCAGGAAATAACGAATCTATTGGAGGTCCTTGGGCTTCAAAAGGAGATATTT
>DATIAI010000045.1:0-3439 GCA_035458065.1 Algoriphagus sp.
ATTTGACGGGTCTGGGAAGATTTTCGCTGAATACCTGGAATACGCTGCCTACCTGTACCGCCAATTCGCGGGTCGGCACCAGGACCAGGGCTTTGATGTGCCGGTTCCTGGCGGCGGGCTTTTGCTGAAACTGCTGTAAAATGGGCAAAACAAAACCCGCGGTTTTGCCCGAGCCGGTCTGCGCGATGCCCAGCACATCCTTGCCCGCCAGGATCGCCGGAATAACTGCGGTTTGGATCGGATACGGCGTTGCGTAACCCGATTTTTCGATGGTGGCTAAAAATGGGGCGGACAGGCCGAGTTTGGAAAAGGGCATGGAAGGGCGGATTGGGAAGGGTTTGAAACTTGAGTGTGAAGGTAAGGTTTTTTGGAGCCGTTGATTGCATGGGCAAGGATCTAGCATTCCGGCTAGACTGACCCATTTTGTTCGATATTCGATATTCCTTGTTCCTTGTTGGATATTGGATATTCCATCAAATTCGATTTGGAGATTTAAAATTGTTCTCTATATTTGAAAGAACATAACAATAAAGGATACCTGTGAAAATATTGATCAATTTTCTTATTGTCATAGTCATATTGCATCTTACCTGTTGTCAGAAAAGGCGAGGTGAGGATTGCCTGACCATTCCTAACCCGGTAGAGATTAAATTTGAAGACGCTACACTAAAAAGCATTTGTTTTTCTCCCTTAGAAGAAGGGAAAGTTTGGCTAAGGTTCGGCAATAATAAAAATAATGATGTTGTAGAGGTTGATGCTTCAACTGGTCAAAAGGCCATTTTGGATAAAAAGTATTCTCAATTTTTTTATTCTGAAAATGATAATGGTTACATCCGATATTGTCATAAAGACCAATTTGATTCTCTGGTATGGATTGGAGGGCCTAACAAGAATGTAGTGTATTATGACCAGAGGACTAAAATAGTTCAGGAATTACCTGTTCTGTATGTAACAAGAATTATTTCAAAACCAGACGAAGTGTTTTTTGTCTCTCGTCAAGGATTTTGCTATTGGGATAGAAAGACTAAAACAATAGAGCAGGTCTCCGGCCTACCTGCGGAATTTATGCAGTCTTCAGAATTAATAAATGATTCGGTAATTATCCTCGATGGAAAATACACCTATTATTTCAATTCAAAAAAAGTAAAAACAGGGATATTTTTTAATGACTATGAACATAAAGGAGCCTGGTATTCCTTTAAAGCTACAGAAGGACTGGGATTGTTTTACGCGAAAGATTCGCTTTGGTACAACTACAACGGCCATGTTGCCAAACTTCCTTTACCCAATAAACATATAGACTATACGAAAATAAGCGATCAGAAGTATTGGCAGTCAGATAAGGATTTCTATTATTCATTTGACCCAAAATCTAAGACCATAAATAAATATGAGTACCATTTGCCGCCTGTAAACAACCATTCTGTAGACTATCAGATTGATTCCAGGCATATTTGGATAATAAGACCTGGACAGGTCATGTTGATAGATCTTGTGACAAAGAAGCAATTGGATTATCCGATAGCATTGGAGGAGGAGCACATAAGAACAATTATAGATGAATGCAATACTTATACGCTGTATAAAAACAAGATTGTCATTGCCTCAAAAAATGACTTCATAAAAAAATGCCTGCCATATGAATTTAAACAATACAAGTTTAATTTAAAACAATTCAATGACGTGGTTGACTCCATTGGCATTTTAAAAGACACTCTACCTGATGTTGCATTAAAAAAACTGATATATTTAAAAAACAAATATTCGGATGTTGATCATATTCAGATAAAACAACGACTCCAGGCGTTAAACTTTCAGGCATTTCAAAGTGTAACCTGGAGATTCCCGGATGGATACATAGCCTGCTATGAGGACCATGACATGCCAATTGAGCAGCGAAAAGCCTGTTTTATTTCATTGGTTGACCAATACGGACGGTTGTCTGATTTTAAAAAAGTACTACAGCTCACCCACGAATTCGAAAAAGAGTTTGGCAGTCCATACAGTGAGGACTATTATTTTGCTTCAGTAGTTGATAGCACCAGACGATATGTAGATAAGATTGACAGTTTGAAAAGTTTAGACCTTTCCGAGGATTCATTGTATTTTTACAACGCACTTGCATTAGAAACGATCTGCCGTACTCATTGGTATTGTCATGAGGGTTGTGGTGGCTGTGACTTTTCACTCGTGATAAATAAACTTAAACGCTTTTCTGAAAAATTCCCTCAAAGTAGCCTTTGTGATAATGCTGAACTATACTTGTTAGATGCAAATTATATGTACGATTATGATGAAGATGAATCACTCCTTGCTCAGAATAAGGAATATGAAGAATTTATAAAAAAACACCCTGATAGTGACCTAAATGCAAATATTCGGTTCCAAATTTTCCAAAATTTGGCATCAATGCAGGTATTGGATAAAAGGGAAATAAATTCGTCTGCCCGGAGATTTATTCGGGAATTTCCATCAGATAGCAGGGTTGAAAATGTCAAACAGCGAATGAATGACCTGAATAACAAATAAAGCGAACAATTGCTTCCCGAAAAATGCTTCCACTGTCAACCCAAATGCGTGGGTATGAGGCGGTGAAACATCTTTTTTTTCAAAAAAAGTCGGCACAAAATAAAAAGTCCACCCGGCCGATTTGAAAATTTGTACTTGTAACTTATCTTTATATGGTTAACCGATTAATTCAAACAAATATTGAAATTATGAAAAAGTTACAATTCAAAGTAAGCATCAATGCACCTGTGACCAGGGTGTATGATTTTATGCTTGGCATTACCAATAAATCAACTTACGAGCAATGGACTTCTTTGTTTAACCCAACATCTACCTATGAAGGAAGTTGGGACAAGGGAAATAAAATTCTATTTGTTGGTGTAGATGAGCAAGGAGAAAAGGGAGGTATGGTTTCCAGGATAGCTGAAAACATTCCCAACCAATTTGTTTCGACCCAGCATTATGGCATTTTAAAAGGGGACAAGGAAATTACCGATGGACCGGATGTGGAAAAATGGGCAAACGGGTTTGAAAACTATTCCTTCGAAGAAATCAATGGGACCACAACCATTACCGTTGACTTAGACACCACAGAAGATTTTTTAGATTATATGAACCAGAACTACCCAAAAGCACTCGACAAGTTGAAGGCAATATGTGAAAAGTAAAAACCTTCGAAAGTTAGACTAAGAGCTTAACCATAAAAAAAACGGATACAACTAATTATAATGTTTAATAACCTTGAACACTATTACACGTATGCCAAAGGCAACAAATGGTACGGATACTTCGCTGTTTTTTGCCGTTTTGCCCTGGCTGTAGCATTTATCATTTCAGGGTTCGTAAAAATCAAAGGCGAACGTTTTGCTGCCGGCCTGCCTTCAAACCATCCGTTGGGACACTATTTTGACGCCTTACTCACGACAGGGTA
>DATIAI010000046.1:0-3532 GCA_035458065.1 Algoriphagus sp.
TGTAGCCTTTATCCTTGGCAATCCTAACTACTTCGGAGAAAGGAGCACCGTTTTCCAATTCGGAGAAAATATAGTTCATTGAGCCGCTCAAAACTGCCTCGATTCGGATCACTTTGTCTCCGGAAAGCATCAGATCCTGTAGGGTATTGATCACCGGAAGGCCTGCTGCCACGTTGGTTTCGTAAAGGAATTTCACCCCGCGACGCTTGGCAATCCGTTTGAGGGCACGGTACTGATCCATAGAACTGGAATTCGCTTTTTTGTTTGGAGTCACAATGGCGACTTTGGCTTCCAAAACTCTGGAATAGGCATCCGCCACATCCTGACTGGCCGTGCAGTCCACAAATACCGAGTTGGAGAAGTTCATTTCTTCCATCTTCTGGACAAATTTATCCAGATCAGTTGGCAGATCAGATTCACTCAGCTGGTGTGGATGCTTCAGGTCAAAACCATCCTCATGGAATGCCATATAGCGACTGTTTGCCAGACCATGGATTTGCACATCCAGCTCATTGTCCTTGAGCAGTTTATTTTGCTGTGAAGCAATCATCTTCATCAGCGCCTGACCTATCAATCCGGTTCCGACCAAGAAGACGTGCAAAACTTTATTTTCTGAAAGGAAAAATGCCTCGTGAAGCGCATTAAGGGCCTTTTGCAAATCAGGCTGAGGAATCACTGCTGAGATATTCAGCTCCGAACTTCCCTGAGCAATAGCTGCCACGTTCACGTTGTTTCGGCCCAAAGCACGGAACATTCGGCCGGAAGCTCCCGGATTTTGCTTCATGTTTTCACCTACTACTGCAATGGTAGCCAAGCCATGAAGCAAAGAAACCTCATCCATTTCTCCGGATTTGATTTCATAGAAAAACTCTTTTTCGATTGCTTCTTTGGCCAAATAAGCCTCGTGGGTTTTGATAGCCAAACAGATGCTGTGCTCCGAGGATGCCTGAGAAATCAGGACGATATTGACTTTGGCTTCCGCCAATGCCTTGAATACACGGCTCACAGTTGCTCCTCCTTCAATCAAACCAGCACCCTGCACTGTTACGATCGAAATATTAGACATGGAGCTGATCCCTTTGATCAAGGCACCATGGCTCACTTCCCCATTGATGAGTGTACCAGGGTTTTCAGGTTCAAAAGTATTTTTGATGTAGATCGGGATGCTCTTTTTCATCGCCGGCTGCATGGTAGCCGGGAAAATCACTTTCGCACCAAAGTGCGAAAGCTCCATGGCCTCGTTGTAGCTCAGCTGAGGAATGGTAAAAGCAGTATAAACCAACTTTGGGTCCGAAGTCAAAACTCCGGATACATCAGTCCATATTTCCAGATCCTGAGCTTCAAGAGCGCCTGCAAAAATCGCTGCAGTATAATCGGAACCAGACCGTCCCAAAGTAGTGGTTTCGCCTTTGGCAGTTGAAGCGATGAATCCGGTGATGACTTTTACCCCGTCATTTTTTGAAAAATAATCTTTGATCTGGGCATTGGTCACTTCATAATCGACTCTTGCCTGACCAAAGCGGTCATTGGTACGAATCACATCGCGCGCATCTACAAACTGCGTTTTGATGCCTTTGCCGGCCATTGCTTCCGCCAAAATGAAAGCAGAAAGTCGCTCTCCAAAGCTGGCCACATAGTCCAGGGTACGTGCAGAATTTTCTTTGATCAGGAAAATCCCGTGAAATAGATCTTCTAATTCCTTGAATCTAACCTTGACATAGGTCATCACGGTAGATTGATTTTGTACGGCAATCAGCTGTCGGACAATGTCAAGATGTTTTTCTTCCAAAGTTTGAAGCAAATCCCGGTAAACCTGATCCCCCTCACGGGCCAATCTTGCAATGGTCAAAAGGCTCTCTGTGACTCCGCCAAAAGCTGAAAAAACAACAGCTATTTCGTGCTGTTTGAGTTTGTCCTGAAGGATAGCAAATACCTTTCGGATGTTTTCGGGGTTCGCTACGGATGAACCTCCAAACTTGATGATTTTCATGTGTTTATAATTTTCTTTAGAAAGCCACTTCAAATCTCGCATGGATTAAAATCATCTCGCTGTATTTCGCTTGAGTCATGCTCGATTTCATAAAAGACTTAGGAATAAATTCTGGAAACTTAAAATCGGCCTGATTCGGCCTAGGGGCGAGTACTAATGATTATAACGGGTCACCCCGTAATCATGGTGGTCATACCGGTGGTTGTGGTAAAAAAAACAGCAGCACACATTCCTGCAAGAGGAAGCCTTTTATTGAATAAAAATGAATTAGCTGCAAGTACCATGAGCGGATAGTTGACCTGACAACATTACAGCGAAAAAACGGATTGGCCAAACAAAACCACAGACTTTGTAGATTTTTTTAGAATTAATTCAGTGTTCAAAGTGAAAAATTAACCTTTTGACAATGCAATTGACACATTTGTGATTTTTTGTAAAAAGGATAAAATCCGGTTTCCCATGAATTTGATTAACTTCAGTGACCTTTAAAACTCCGATTTTATGAAACAGCTTCACGTATTTTTGCTGGGTCTTTTGATCCTTTTTGCAAGCGGTTGTAACAGCACTGCCAAGCTGAATCCGCTAAGTACTTTGACTGGCAATTCTTGGATTTTAACTTCCTTGATGGGCAGCGAACTTGATTTGGGTAAATTCTCAGCAGGTCCACCTACTTTAAACTTTTTGGAAGGCGGAAACCTGGCAGGATTTGCAGGATGCAATAACTTCTCAGGAGGATTTTCTCTGGAAGGAACTAACCTCAAATTAGATCCTGGGGCCGTCACCAAAAAGGCCTGCCCAGGTACAGGAGAAGATGAATTTCTTTCAGCTCTTGAAAAAGTCAAGAATCTCAAGGTGGAAAAAGAAAAGCTCACCCTGATGGACGGTGCCACCGAACTGATGAGCTTTATCCCTAAAAAGGATTAGTTTCCTATCAAACCAACTCTTCGATCAGGTGCATTTTCCCGCGAAAATTCACCTGTTCTTTCTTTTTTTTGCCGATCAACAGCTCGCCCAAGGGAGAATTTTTACTCATCAAAAAGACCTTCGAATCCTCCACTTTGACCTGACCGATGCTGACAGCGATCAGAAACCAATCTGCGCCAAGTTTGATCAAAGCCCCTTCCTGCACGCTAGGAGGCGTGTCTTTGATCGTCTGTAACCGGTAGAGCTCCTCCAGGTCGTTTTTCCCCTGGCGGATTTGTGCCTCAAGAGTATTGAGATCCTGGGTCATTGTTTCCCGGCTTGTCTCATATTTATCTCCGGCACTGTTTTTCTCCTCTTCGAGAATGCTCTCAATGATATTTTTTCGCTCAGTAGAAAGTAGGACTTCCTTGTCCTTCAATTGAGTGATGGCAGTCTGATAGACTTTAGCTTTGAATTCGTTCATAAAATTTACTCTTCACAAGGTTCTTTTCTTCGTGTATCGATGATGTACACGATTTTCCAGCCTTCGGCCATTTTGACCAGCTGAAAGGAATTGACTCCACAATGGCTGAAATTTCCGTTGACATAAAAGCGATAAGGTGTCCAGGCGGAAGCCAT
>DATIAI010000047.1:0-8813 GCA_035458065.1 Algoriphagus sp.
TTGTGGACAATGGAAAAGTGATTTCTACTGCCGGAATTTCCGCAGGAATCGATGGAGCCCTGCATTTGGTGGCGAAGTTTCAGGGGCTCAATTCCGCAAGGAGGACTGCCTTTTACATGGAATATGACAATTGGGTGCCCGGGGATGGATTGGTCCTTTCGAGTGATAATCCTTATCAGTTTGCTACAGCTGGGCCCGATTTAGCAGATTTCGTGGGCACGTACTCGCATTTGAAATCTGGGGAAATTGAGTTGAGTTTAAACCCGAACGATAAAACGCTTTATGCTAAGATTCAGGGCGTGAACTACCCGATTTTTCATGAATACGAGGATGTTTTCAGCGATGTTGAGGGTGGAGAACTGATTTATTTCCAGAGGGGAGAAAACGGAAAAATCACTGGATACAAAGTACAGCCTGATGGAGAGGTTTTTCCGAAATTGGATTAGTCAAATCTTGACCTTCTGAGTTTTGACATAATTCAAGTGTGAGGCCATTCTTTAATGAAAAATCCCCCTAGCGATTTGCAAGGGGGATTTTTCACATTTTTTTATGATTAAGGATTCATATTTTCAATAATGAATATCGAATGCTGAATTGGTTTCCTGATAAATCCGAAATCCGAAATCAACAATCTGAAATCCCTATTTCTCCATCGGATGCACCTTCAGCAACTCGGCCGGACTCCAGAAGCCTTCCTTGTCTTTCACTTCTTCCCTCACGCTTTTCACCAAGTCAGGCGAGATAGGAGAAGCCTGATTGCCAAAGGAATTTCTAACATAAGTCAGCACAGCAGCGATTTCTGTATCGTTAAGCATGCCTTCATAAGGAGTCATCGGAACCTGTCCGGGATATTCTCTTCCGGCTACTTCGATAGGACCCATGATACCTTTAAGCACAATTTTGATCAATCGCTCTGGACTGCCGGTCACCCAAGGAGTTCCTCGAAGTGGAGGAAATTGTGACGCACTCAATCCCCCGCCGTCAGGCTGGTGGCAAGTGCTGCAAAATCCTTCTCGCGCATAGATTTCTTTACCCATCACGAAGAGCTCCCGATCCGAACCTGTGAGGGAGGATTTGATATCCTCTTCTTTTTTCTCCCGCACAGAAAGTCCATTCAAATGGGCTACTGCAGTTTCCAAAGTCCCTGGAATCCAGGTTTTGTCCTTAGGTTGTTTTTCAGCCTCAGCCAAAATCGGCAAGCCTATTTCTCTCGGAAGCCAGGATGCGGCAGCGATTGCTTCCATTCTCACTCGTCCGTTTGGATCTTTCACTGATGCCATCAGCAATTCTGATTGATCCTTTACCTGATGTCCTGTGTAGCGAAGCACCCGTGTGGCAGCGGCTCTAGCACGGTAGTCTTTTGCATTCAAAAGCTGCTTTAGCAGGTCCTGATCGACTTGATTGATTCCCCAGGTGACCCAAAGACCTTCAAGCAGATTGTGCTCGTAGTTGGGATCGTTTTTGTCCAATGAATTGGTCCAGTTTTTCACAGCAGCAGAAACTTCGGCTTTGTCACGGCCTCGAAGTTCGCGGCGGGTTCTGTAGCGGGTTCGGTATTCAGGGAGTTTCAGATTTTCCAACAACTCAGGGATGGAAGCTCCGTCGATTTTGGCAGGAGCGACCAATGGCCTTGAAGGATAAGTAACCCGGTAAATTCTGCCGTGCACATGGTCCCGAAGAGGATCGCGTGCATTATGCTGCATGTGTCCGATCAGAATATTGTGCCAATCCACGATATAAAGTGAGCCGTCGGGAGCAATTTCCATGTCCACAGGGCGGAAATTTCGGTCTGTAGAAACCACCAAGTCCTGTCTCCATTTGGTGATAAAGCCCACGGTATCCTCAAAAACCTGATGCTGTTTTGTTCCCAGGAATCCAATGGTATTGTTGATGATAAGGTCACCTTGTACTTCCTCAGGGAAATGTCGGCTGGAAATAAATTCCAAACCTGAAGTAGGACGTACCATGTGGTTTTTTTCGATCAAATTTGGCCCTTTGAAATTGCCGTTTCCATAGCGTGGCAAAGTAGATCCTGGAAGCATCCAGTTAACATTCGGGCCGGAGGTTTCGGCGTAGAAGTTTTGTCCCCAAGCATCAAAAGCGATACCCCAAGGATTAGGAATGCTGACTTGATTGACACGCTCCAGCTTGTGGCGCTTAGGTTCGTATCGGTAAAATCCACCGTTGGTAGCACGAACCGGGCCATAGGAAGTTTCCACGTTGGTATGAAGAAAGACCCCTTCAGCCATGTAAATCGCTCCGGATTCATCAGTGGCGAATGCAGAAATAGCGTGGTGCGTATCGTGATCGTCAAAACCGCTCAACAGCACTTCTTTGCGATCGGCTTTATCGTCTCCGTTTTCATCAACAAGAAGGACCAGATTGTTTCCTTGGGAAACATACACACCTTCCGGTGCAAGTTCAAAACCTACCGGAATATGCAGATTGTCTGCAAAAGTGGTTTGCTTATCGGCTTTTCCGTCTCCATCCGTGTCCTCCAAAATAATCAGCTTATCCTGTGGTCTAGGGTCTCCAGGTTTATAATGAGGATAGCTCGGCATTGTGGCTACCCAAAGTCTCCCTTTATTGTCAAAGGATAATTGAACAGGATTGGCCAAGTCCTTGAATTCGTCTTCGGAAGCAAACAGCTCTATCTTGTAGCCTTCCGGTACTTTGAGAGTTTTTAGAGCTTCCTCCCCATACTTGTATTCCAAGCTCCCGTTTGCTTCAGGATTGTAATTTGTTTTTACCTCAGGAAGAGTGCGGGTTTTGGCATCAGCTGCAGCCAGGTCTTTGACTTTTCCGGAGTTGGCTTCCCAAATCGCAGTATCCCGGATAGCAGTCATCTGACGGATTTTTTCCAGTTCAAATGGGTAATTGTCCGGTCCAAAAGGATCGTATCTTCGGCCAAAGACGTGGACGCCGTTGGGGATTTTGTAATCATTGGTCCAAAGCCAGTTTTTCTCCATCACAGCTTGGTGAATCAGATCACGGTTGGCTTCTGCTTTTCGATTTTCTTTTCCAAAAAGTTTATCCGCCAGCAAAACGGCCAACCGTTCATAGCCTTTTTCATTTAATTGTGAACCGTCAATTGTCAGTGGTTCATCAGAATCATTATACCAGTCCTGACTTGCGGTAAAAGCATCCACGAAAACAAGTTCGTGCTTAATTGCAAGTTCTTTCATGGCATCGGAATAGAGCTTTAGGTTTTCGTTTTCTCTTTTTCCGTCGGGTACATCTTTGATTGCGGTGATGTCTTCAAAAGCGATCGGAGAAACCAGAGCCAATTGGGGGGCGGATTTGCCATTGTATTGCTGGGTTTTGGAATGCAAGATCCAGGCTTCGAGTTCGGCTTTGTAATTTTCCAGTCCTTCCGGTCCCTGAAAGGATTCATTAAAGCCAAAGAAACCAACCACGATATCTGCTTGAAGTCGGGTCAGCCACTGATCGGGCTTTTCAAGAAATCCCTCACTGCCGGATGGAGTGGCATATTCTGTCTGAAAATCTTCGGCACCCGGAAAAGCCCAAGGATCATTTGTCCCGGAACGGGGGCGAAAACCGGGAGTATCACCCGGATCGCTGAGATTCCTAATAAACAAGGTGCTGTCAGGGTAGCGGAGGTGCATTTCGGTTTCGAAAAGTCCGTATTCCATCATTCTTGAGCCCAGGTTGTTTCCCACCAAAGTGATGTGGGAGTTTTTTCTGAGCTCGAGGGTTTTTTCTTTGGTACAGCTTGAAAAAATTAATGTTGAAATAGAGAAAATCAGAAGTACTAAGGAAATTCTGGATTGTGTCATAGGGTTGATTGCATTTGGGGCTAATTATAGGGAGAAAGGCGGGGATTTTCAACTCTTTTGAATGTTATAGAATATTTAAGAGTAAAAAATTATAGAGGAATTGCTATTTAGGTCATTTACTTAAATACTTTTTTAAGTAAGCTCTATCCTGTCGCATCCTGCTATTTTTATATTTTATATAGTCGGGTGTTATTTTGTTTGGTTAGAGAATCAAATAGATTATTTATTTAAATCTGTCCTGCTCTGTCCTGTAATAAAAGCTTGATTTTTAGGGGTATTTGCAGGATTGGGCAGGATAGGATCAAATTTTTATATGGTGTAATTGAGTGGAATTTATTCAATTAACAAAAACCCGTCTATATGAAAAACCATTATCTATCTAAGATAAAAATCCGGTTCATAGGATTTTTATTGCTTATGTTTTGCATAAGCGTTACGAGTTTTGGGCAGGCACAATCTGTCCGGGGTGTAGTATCATCCGAAGGAGAGCCCGTGCCAGGTGCCTTAGTATTAGTTAAAGGCACACAAAGAGGAACGGTCACTGATATTGATGGGACATATTCCATTGATGCTGCCGCCGGAGAAATTTTAGTTGTCAGCTTTGTCGGCTACTCAACCAAAGAGGTAGCTGTGGTCGGAGGGCAAACGACCTATGATATTATTCTCGATCTTTCTACTTCAGACCTTTCTGAAGTTGTAGTCGTGGGCTATGGTAGCCAAATCAAGAAGGAAGTGACCGGAGCTATTCAATCTGTAAGTGGAAAAGATCTCCAGGACATGCCCGTTTCCTCAGTAGCTCAGAAGCTGCAAGGCAGACTTGCCGGTGTGCAGATCAACCAGACTACCGGTCGTCCCGGACAAGGGATGAATGTGAGGATCAGAGGTCAACTCTCTGTTTCTGGGGGTAGCCAACCGCTTTACGTAGTGGACGGATTCCCTATATCAGGTGACATCAACTCCATCAACCCAGATGAAATCGCTGATATCTCTGTTTTGAAAGATGCGGCCTCTACTTCACTTTATGGTTCCAGAGCTGCCAATGGTGTTGTGTTGATTACTACAAAAAAGGGAACTAAAGGAGTCACCAATGTGAATTTGAATGTTTTCACAGGATTCCAGGAAGTACCGATGGAAGGCAGACTCGAGATGATGAATGCCGAGGAATTTGCCCAGTTTAAAAAGGAATACTATGAAGATGCAGGTCAGGCGGTGCCTGAAGCATTCCAAGACCCGGCTTCTTATAGAGATAAGAATAACGACTGGTATGATGCAGTCCTTCAAAATGCTCCGATTTCCAGCTATAACCTCACCGTAACTTCAAATAAAGAAAGAGTAAATACAGCTGTGATTGCAGGTATTTTTGACCAAAAAGGCGTGGTACTCAATACCGATTACAAGCGCTTTTCTATGAGGATGAACACGGACTATGCAATCTCAGATAAAGTGAATATCGGTGTGAACATAGCGCCAAATTACGTGGCTGACAATACCCCAAGATCAGATGGGGATAGAGGAACGGGTATTCTTTTCAATGCTTTGCATACCTGGCCAGTGATGCCGATCTATGACGAAGCAGGTGAATTGACCTACTTCAACAGATTCCCGGCCAATACCGGTAACATCTTCGCCTATCCAAACTGGGTAAGATCTGCTGAGGAAATCACCAACGAAACCAAGGTGTTTAACCTTCTTGCCAATACTTATGCAGAATGGAAACCGATAAAGGGACTTTCTCTGAAGTCAACTTTTAATGCGGAAATCAGAAATTCAAGTTATTTCTTTTTTAACCCTTCTACCGCAACAGCCCAGATTAACGTAGCGATTCCAACAGTGGCAGTTTCTATCCGGGATGATAATCAGGATCTTACCTGGTTGAATGAAAACATTGCTACCTACGATTGGAAAAGGAATGACCATACCTTCCAGATTTTGGGAGGTTTCTCCAACCAGCAATTCAGAAGAGACCGTACCAGGGTTCAGG
The DNA here is from genome assembly GCA_035458065.1 of Algoriphagus sp. Taxonomy (GTDB): domain Bacteria; phylum Bacteroidota; class Bacteroidia; order Cytophagales; family Cyclobacteriaceae; genus Algoriphagus. Next base: position 5,779 of record DATIAI010000047.1, read on the forward strand.
CAGATACCTATGCTGATGATCGACTTCCAACCATCCAAGGTGCATTGAACATCAACCGTGGCGGGACAATCAGCGGGGTAGAAGAATGGACGTTGACTTCCGTTTTCTCAAGATTGACTTATAATTACAAAGGCAAATACCTACTGACAGGCTCAATTAGAGGTGACGGATCATCCAGATTTGGCTCCGATAACAGATGGGGCGTTTTCCCTTCTGTTTCTGCCGGCTGGGTTCTCTCTGATGAAGGTTTTCTTTCAAATGGTGGAGCAATTTCCTTTACCAAGTTGAGAGCATCTTATGGTATCACCGGTAACAACAACATCGGTAACTACACTCAATATGCCTTGGTAAACAATACTATCAACGTTGCTTTCGGTAATACTGTCACACCAGGAGCAGCGATCACTTCCCTAAACAATAGCAATTTGGGATGGGAGACCACCGCGCAGTTTGACCTTGGGTTGGATTTGGGGCTTTGGGACGATCGGGTTTCGTTTGTATATGACTTCTATACCAAAAACACCACAAACCTGCTTTACGCTGTACAGATTCCACAGGAATCAGGTTTCACCAACTTCAATGACAACATCGGGGAAATCAAATTCTGGGGACATGAATTTTCAGTAAATGCGATAGCTGTCAATAATGCCAACTTCCGTTGGAATATAAATGCTAACATTTCTTTCAACCGAAACGAGGTGCTTGAATTGGCCGAGGGAATTGATAGAGTGTATGGTAATCAGCACATCACTCAGGTAGGTAAGCCTTTTGGTCAGTTTTATGGAATGCAGAAGTTGGGTAATTATGCAAATGAGGAAGACTTGGCGAATTCTCCAAAGATTCCCGGAAGATCTACAGTCGGTAGTATCAAATTAGCAGATATCAACGGTGACGGTGTGATTACCTATGGAGGTGACCGAGATGACCGTACCATTATTGGTAATCCATTCCCGGATTTTGTTTATGGTATGGTAAATAATTTCACTTTCAAAAACTGGGATGCGAGCATCACTGTATCTGGATCTGAAGGAAATCAGCTATACATGAGACACCTCTACAGTACTGCAAACCTGGATGGGGTATTCAACATGGTGAGAAAGGCTAAAGACCGATTCAGATCTCCCGAAAATCCGGGTGAGGGTATCTTTGGTACGACTGTCGGTGGTGGAAACGTGACTGGAGTAGAGCGAGATTGGAACAACAGTAATTTCGTGTGGGATGCTTCCTATTTTACAGTAAGGAATATCACCATTGGCTATAACTTCAAGAAACTTCCAAAATCTGTAAAGGCAGCCCGCCTTTATGCCTCAGGTCAAAATTTATGGGTCTTTACCCCTTATTGGGGAGGATCAAATCCTGAGGTGAGTATGCAAAGTGACGGTCAGGGAGATGGAGGTAACTTGAGCCCAGGGGTCGACTTGTCTGCTTATCCGGTTCCACGCACGATTACTTTTGGTGCCAATATCACCTTTTAATCTGCTGAACCAGACAGTTTAATTCACCTTCAAACGACATGAAAATGAAAAAATATATCATAGGATTAGTAGCTGCCAGTTTGTTTCTGACGAGCTGCGAAGACTTTCTTACCGTGGTTCCGGAAACTCAGCTGAGCTCGGCCACATTCTTTAAAAACCAAAAGGATTTTGAACAGGCTGTGAATGCTGCCTATGCTCCCCTGAGGACAATCACCAATGACAGGTCTTGGCTTTTGTCAGAAATGCACTCTGACAACACCTATTATGTTCGAAATGTACTTTTCGGAGCGGTGGATAACCAGGAAGATTTGGCTGATTTCTCTGTGCCGGAATCAAATGGTACAACAGCCAACGTCCACGTCCTTAACCAGTGGAGACAGGATTACCTGATTATTGCAAGAGCCAATCAGATTCTTTCACTGATTGACGGAGTGGAATTTGACCAAGTAGCAAAAGATAATGTGAAAGGTCAGGCGCTTTTTCTCAGAGCATATGCCTATTTCGAATTGGCGCGCTATTTTGGAAGTGTTCCTTTGCACCTTACCCCGGTAGCTGTAAGAGCTGAGTCAGCTTTGCCTCCAGCAACTGAAGCTGAGGTTTATGCGCAGATTGAGAGTGATTTGATTGCGGCTATTCCTCTTCTGAAAGACAAGGCCACTCAAGAGCCAGGTCGGATTACCTCTGGTGCCGCTCGGACAACTTTGGCCAACGTCTATATCAATCAGAAAAAATGGGCGGACGCTGAGACGGTCTTGAGACCAGTTGTGGCTTCAGGCCAATACCGATTGATGCCAAGTTATGCTTTGGCTTTCTCAGACAATGCTTCCAACAAAAACAATATCGAATCCGTGTTTGAGGTTCAGTTTCTGGAAGGTGCTGCGGGTCTACAGGGTAACTTTATTTATCAATTCCTTCCAAGACCGATAAGTGCTGCAGAACTTACCCCAATCACTGGTACCAGCAATGCCCAGCCCGTTGACGGAGAAGGAAACAATGTTCCTACCCCAGATATTATAGCGGCGTATGAGCCTGGAGATCTTAGAAAAGATGCCTCCATCGGTTATGTGACTTTGGGAGGAGCTTTCCAGGTTCCTAATACTTTGCCTTATATTCTAAAATTTGCCAAGAAACACTCTCAGCACAACAATCACGGCACCAACTTTCCGATTTACAGATATGCTGAAGTCCTGTTGTTTATGGCTGAATCTCTAAATGAGCAAGGCAAAACTGCAGAAGCAATTCCTTTCCTGAATGAGGTCAGAACCCGTGCTGGTTTAGCCGCTACAACGGCCTCCGGCCAAGTTGATGTCAGAGAGGCAATTTTCAAAGAAAGAAGAGTTGAACTTGCTTTTGAAAACAAACGATGGTTTGATATACAGCGAACAGACCGAATCCAGGAGATTATTGTGCCTCTCGGTGAGCGGATTGTGGCCAATCCAAGGGCTTACTACTATCCTCCTATTGCCGGAGCAGTTCCAAGAAACAACGTATTTACAAATCTGAAGAAGTTTTATGCCTATCCTGCTGCAGAATCAGATTTGAGTCCTTATTTCTAAGTTG
>DATIAI010000048.1:0-11274 GCA_035458065.1 Algoriphagus sp.
CAAAAATCCCAAAAGCAAAGGCAATCAATATCCCATAGGTGACCACCTTTCGATTGACAATGAGTCGAAGAAGTGAGGTATACCTTCCGGTTAGTCTGTCAAATTTTCGGTTGAACCAATCCATAAATCGGTCCATCAAAGATTTTTTCCGATGCTTACCATGGTTGTTTTTCAAAATCATGGCGCACAATACGGGGGTTAAAGTCAGAGCAACAATTCCCGAAAGCACAATCGCACTTGCCATGGTGATGGAAAACTGCCTGTAGAAAACTCCTACTGGACCAGTCATAAATGCCACCGGAACAAACACAGCAGTCATTACCAGCGTAATTGCGATGATGGCACCGCTGATTTCTCCCAATACTATTTTTACTGCTTTATAAGGAGAAATGTGCTCTTCCTCCATTTTGGCATGAACCGCTTCTACAACGACAATCGCATCATCCACCACAATACCAATAGCCAAAACAAGGGCGAAGAGCGTGATCAAATTGATGCTAAGCCCAAATAGCTGCATAAAGAAAAAAGCTCCAATCAAAGAGACAGGGACAGCTATCAAAGGAATAAGCGTAGAGCGCCAATCGCCGAGAAACAAAAACACCACCAGGGCAACCAGAATAAAGGCTTCCACCAGCGTGTGCATTACTTTGTCAATGGAGGCGTCCACAAATTTGGAAACATCGTAATTGATTTCGTACTGCATTCCCGGAGGAAAATCCCCCTCCATTTCCTTCAGTTTTTCCTTGACAAGTCCGATTACATTACTGGCATTACTTCCGAAGTTTTGCTTAAGTACAATCGATGCTGCAGGAAACCCGTCTTTATTGGAATATATGTCAAAGAATTCACTCCCCAATTCGACTTCGGCAATGTCCTTCAACTTGAGGATTTCTCCCTCCGGATTGGCTTTGATAATGATTTCCTCGTATTCTTCCGGCTTATTATACCTTCCTTTATAGGTAAGTACATACTCCAGGGACTGGGCGGTTTTTCCGGAAGCTTGACCCAATCTTCCCGGTCTACCGATTACACTTTGTTCGTCAATTGCGGCAAGTACTTCCTCGGTAGAGACATTATAGGCTCTCATCCGATCAGGTTTTAGCCATACCCGCATTGCGAATTGACGGCTTCCTAATATTTGGGCTCGTCCCATGCCGCTGATCCGTTGGAGTTCCGGCAACAGGTATACATTGGCATAATTGTATAGGAATTTCTCATCAGCATTTTTATCTGTACTGTAGAGGTTCACATACATCAGCATACTTGGCTGTATCGGAGTGATGATTACGCCTTCACGCTGAACCAATGGGGGTAGGTTATTCATGACCTGATCCACTCGGGTTTTCACATTTACTACTGCTGCATTGGGATCTACACCGGGTTCAAATACAATTTGAATGACGGCCTCACCCGCACTGGTTGCATCAGAAATAATATATTGCATCCCTTGTACTCCGTTGATAGCACGCTCCAATGGGATAAGGGTCGTATTGACCAAAACTTCCGCGCTGGATCCTGGATAGGCGATAAAGATATTGACTCGCGGGGGAGCAATATCGGGAAACTGAGATATCGGTCTGGTCGTGATCGCCAAAATGCCCAAGAAAATAATGGCAATGGATATGGTGATCGCAAGAACCGGTCTTTGAATGAATTTGCTAAACATCTTCTTCTTTTTTAGGTCCTTACATTACTCGGCATGAAGCTTCATCAGCTCGGCGATAATGTGATGTTGAGACACAAATTCAGGGTTGATTTCCTGTTTGTTTTTAACCCTGCGAAGTCCTTCTACCAGAATCTTGTCTGTTTTTTTCAGGCCTTCGACTACGACAAACAGGTGAGGGATTTCCTGACCCACTGTGATTTGCCTGGATTCCAAAATGTTATCCTCCCCGACCACAAAGACATATTTCTTGTCAAGGATCTCGAAAGTGGCCTTCTGAGGAATGATCAAAGCGTCTTTAACCGCTACAGGCATAAGGATATTGCCTGTTTCTCCATGTCGGAGTATTCCGTTGGGATTGGAAAAAGTGGCTCGAAAGGCGATATTTCCGTTTTCGTTGTTGAAGTCGGACTCAATCGTTTCGATGACTCCAGGGCTCTCAAAGGTTTTGTTGTTGGCCATTTGGAGGAAAACCTGAGGCAGATCTTCAAGTGAGCCGGAGGTCGTGTAGTCTAAATATTCTGCTTCTGGAACATTGAAATAAACCCAAACTTTGCTGTTGTCAGAAAGGGTGGAAAGTAATTCTCCTTCATCCAATAAACTTCCAAGCCTTACTTGAAACCTTCCGACAATACCGTCAAAAGGAGCCCGGATTTCTGTGAATCCCAAGTGGGTGTTCGCCAAATTCAATTCTGCTTTGGCTTTGTCTAATTTTGCTCCGGCTAAGGCGAGTTCACTTTGCGAAACGATGTTGCTATCCGCAAGATTTTTTGTGTTTTGGTACTCTATTTCCGCAAAATTTACTTCGGCTTTTGCCTTGCCAACTTCAGCTTGATAGACCATGGGCATTACTTGAAAAAGGAGTTGTCCCTTTTTCACGAATTGACCCTCATCTACATATACACGCTGTAAATATCCCCGCTCCAGGGCTCGGAGTTCAATGTGTTGAAATGAGTGGATTTGACTGACATATTCCTTATTGATTACAGTATCCTGCTGTAAGGGACTGGTTACTGTCAGGGTTAATGTGTCATGTTTTTCGTGTTTTTCGCTGTGACAGCCTACGCACAACAGCATGAAAATCATGCTGCTGAATATTATTAGTTTGTTCATTTTGATTTTCGGTTATTAAAAATTGCCTATAGAAATAGTGCACGAATCAGCCATTGGCGGATACGTGAAGGCACAGCTTGCTTAGCCTAATGGCGCAAGAAGTACTGGCTCAATTCAGAAAATCAGGAAAAGAAACTCTTCCAGGAATGGAAAAGGATAAAAAATGGGATCGTTTTTCGGTTATGTAATGACTGGGTGAGTCGCTCAGTCTGAACTTTTTCAAGTGAAGTCTTAAGATTGCCGCTTGCCCTGAATAGAGCTTTCCAGTCATCATCTGAAGAATCTTCCTTTTCTTCCTTTTCCTCATCATCTGGTTCTGGACCAGCAGGAATCGGATCCGGTGAATTGGAACCAAAAGGATTTTCTGAGAAAGTATAGGTTTCAGTTAGGTGAAGAACATTCTCATCCGGACTAAATTCATATTGGTTGGATTGGATGACAAAGGAATCAGAAGCAAAAACTTGACTGACAGTGGGAAAAATTAATGCAATTAAAAAGGCGCACTTAAGAAATGAGCTCAAGAGTTGGGCTCTTTTATTATTCTTTATGATCCTACTTTTTTGCATATAACTTCAACTGACAAAAGTATGCCTTAAATCAGTAAAAAAGTCAAAATTCATGTTAAATAAAGCAATAGGAAAAATTTAATGTTTTGTTTTTTTGCTAAGGATTCTGTTTGTTTGGAAATACCTCTTTAACTTATCCTTAAACGGGAGAAAATTTTGATTCAAAACATTCGGCAGATTGGGGACCACTGGAATCAATTTCAAATTGACAAGGCTATTAAGGACGGCTTCATTTATTGAAAACCAAACCGATATTTTACCAGCAAGGGAAACGAAGTCAGATTACCTTCATCGACAGACCTTTTTCTTATGCTAACGTGTAGATGGAAAATCCAGACTTCGAATTACACAAAACACAAAAAATAATAGAATTGGATATCTTTCCTATTAGATCCAATCGGTCATTAGGCTTTATAAAAATTGAAATCAATAATTTGAGTATGGTCGTTGCTTTCAATCGGGGCATTTTTTCGGTTCCAGTATTTGCGTTGAGAGGAGAGACTTTTTACTATTCCATGGTAACGGGTCATTTGTAAAAACCGGCAGAGGTAAAAATTTTGGTATTACTTGGATAATTTCAAAAATTTGAGCCTTCATGATTATTTTGGTATACGGGTTTTAATAAACCAATTCACACCTAATTCAACACACTGCATATAATTCACAATTCCATGAATCATTTTTTTGTTTCCTACCATCATCGGTCAAGTGCCGCCTTTCTCCAGGAAATGCGGGCCCGGCTCAATGATCCGGGAATTAAAGACTATGGATTCAGGCAGATTGATCTGGGAGAGAATTCCAAGTATTCCATCTCAAAAAGTATTCAATCCAGGATTTGGGCAACATCTGTTACCGTTGTCCTAGTCGGTGACCAAACAGGGGATAGCGACTGGGTAGATTGGGAAATTTGGTATTCCCTGAGGAAATTAAAGGCCATAGGTCCTGCCCGGAGGGCATTTAAGCCCAAGGGGCTATTGGCGATTTTTCTTCCGGTGAGCCAGCACAATATTCCAAAGCGGTTGAAGGAAAACCTGGATTCGGGCTATGCCCTCAGTTTGGAATGGAAAGACCTGGAAAAGGAATTCTACAAGAAGATGATTTTGGCTTTTCAAAACCGGACGCAAAAGCATCTCATCCGAAATGACCTTCCCCCTAATATCAATCCCCAAGGGCTCTTTGGGAAAATCGAAAATTGGTTGGGGATCCGGTTTTGAATCCAGCGTTGTTTCAAGAACATCTTTCTTCAAAGAAAATCACGAACTGAAAATGATTGGTTCTTTAATTTAATTAAGGTGAAATAAGTGTTTGATTTCCATAGCTTAATCCCAACTATTTTTGAGCGAAACACACCTAAATTGAAATTCATTTGGACACTTTGTTTTTTGTTTAAAATGAGCTTTAACCGGATAACGAAAGACTGTTATCTACTTATAGCAACTTTTGCTAACCTTGATTTGATTGATAATCCCAATAGACAACCAATATCCCTTGATTTCTGATTTTTGAAGAGATTGCTTAGGCTTAACCCCACCATTTCAATTCATTCAAATGAAAAGAAACCGGTGAAATGGGTTATATTTTTTAAATCCATAAATTAGAATTCATGAGGAAGTTTTTATTTGGCTTGTTGTTTCTTGGATTTTCCTTAACCTCCATTGCTCAGGGAAGCTTGGAAAGAAGGGAATTCCTTGCTGCCTCCCTGCAAAACAATCTGGCAGGGGAAGATCCTTTACGGCAATTGACGGTATATCTTCCGCCCGATTATGATCAGGGAATCCAGCGCTATCCTGTTATTTATGTTCTTCATGGCTATGGGGGAACTGACAGTATCATGATGAACAAATGGATCAATTTTAAGCTGTTGATGGATGAGGGGATAAGTACCGGTATCATTCGCCCGATGATTGTGGTGGCACCAAACAGTATGACCAAACTGCAGGGGAGTTTTTATACCAATTCTTCTGTGACCGGAAACTGGGCCGATTACATTGCAAAGGATGTCGTCCAATACATGGATAGTAACTTCAGAACCATTGCAGATCGCAATAGCAGGGGACTTTGTGGGCATTCCATGGGAGGCAACGGTGCATTGAAGTTAGGAATGCAGTACGCGGATACCTTCAGTGCTGTCTATGCCCTCAGTCCGGCGGTGTTGAATTGGCATGGGGATTTTTCACTTTCCAGCCCAGCCTTCAAACTTGTCAGTGAATTAAAAAGTGTGGACGAAATCGTAAACGCTTTGGAAGAATCAGGAGATTTCAATTCATTTTATGCCGGGGTAATTACGGCAATGGCAAGAGTATATTCGCCCAATGCTGCTGACAAAGAGCTGCTTGCTGATCTCCCGGTTACCTATATCGGTGACAGTGCTGTCTATCATCCTGAAGTGGTCCGCATGTGGGAAGCCCAATTTCCTCACAATATGATCGACCAATATCTTCCACAGCTCCGGAGTCTCACTGCCTTGAAGTTGGATTGGGGTCGCAATGAGGATTTTCCCCATATTCCCTTCAGCAGCTTGCAATTCAGTAAAAAATTGGAAGCTTATCGGATTAATCATTTTGCTGAAGAATACATTGGTGACCATGGGAATATGCTCGATGGCTTTGAAGGAAGAATTTTCAATGAGCTTCTGCCTTTTTTTGAAAAATACCTTACCGGCGGGGAGGATGGACTTTGAAATTAAACCATTAAAGACTTAAGTGACATCTACAGAGTTGGTGCAGGTCACTTTGCAGTCATTACAAATGATTTTAAATCCTGTAACGGTTGAGTGGGAGTTAGACAGGAATCAGGATAATCGGTTTTACCTTTTCATCCATCACACAACTTCATGCTGATTTTTTTCCGGAAAGATCACACCTTAACCTATTCAAAAGCTACCCGAATTCCAGGTAGGGTTTCCATTAAGTACCAACACTTTACATCTTGCTTTTTGTCGGATTAAATCTCTGTCCAGGATTTCAGTGACCTGACCCTCCCGTCCGTCGGAAAGCGTGACCCGTGAACCCACATGAACTGCGATTGGGTAAATCTCTATTACTTCAGGTTCTGCCAAAGTTTCAAAGGATAAAAATGGGGTGGGAGGAGGACTCATATAGCCTGGATATGAGTGTCGGTCCGGATCCAGAAAATCCTGTCCCGGTTGATGGATTGGAACCTGTGGATAGGGATTACTCAGGGCGGATGCTTTCCCCATCTCGGTTTGATAAGCCTGTTTTCCCATCCCTTTCGGCCGGACACCGTTGGTTCCCCGATAATCCACTGTCCCGGAATTGTCCATATGCAGGTCGGTATAACCTCCGGAAGATGATTCCATTCGGTAGTGCATAGAGGAGGGCTGTCCTATACCCATACCACCGATCACCGAGTTGTTGTTTACCTGGGTAAAGGAAGTGCCGTTCTGGAAAGACTTTTTCTCCACTTCATTATATCTCCAGCTTGAGATTCCACCATTGGTCTTGGTTGAGTCACTCTCGCTGGTATAGGTGCGGGGATCGTTGTCAAAAGTCTTTGAAGGATCATCCGTACTGATCTGGTTCTGTTCCAGCGCAAATGGATGTCCTCTAACCCTGCCTGTTTCACTTGGAATCCCACCATAGGTGGACTGGTCTCTGGTAATTGGTGAGATAAAAGGGGAGGAGGTTGGCTGGATATGCATTCCCAGGGTATTACCACCCTGGTTCATCACTAAAGATGGCGCAAGTGGATTCCCAAATGTCAGGGGTTGGGTTGGATTTGGGGGCGGTTGTAATTGATTTTGATAAAGTACATATTCTTGATTGCTGCCTGGAATTGGCATCTGTCCCCAGTGATGGCCCTGTCCCGATGGCGGCATCATGTGCGGGGCAATCTGATGTGACCCGGATGCATTTTGGGAAATCTGCTGGGGACTGGGCTGGTAAATGGAATGAAAGCGAAGGTCCTGCGCCCGCTTATGTCCTTCATCCAGCTGTTTATCGTCAACCTGGTGGATCAGAGGATGAGGTACTCCCATGTCGGTTGATTTACCGGTCTGTTGCTTCAGAAAGGCAATTAAGTGCTGGTCATTCTGAAATATATAGATCTTTCCCCGCTCGTCGTTCAGCCTTGCAAATTCATCAAAGAGCCCCTCAGAAATCAGCTGGTTTTTCATGGTATCATTCAGATCCACGGTTCTGGGTACAGTATTCATTCCTACTGTAATGGCCCGCTGAACCACCTCTCCGGAATTTTTACCGGGATGTGATGCTTCATTAAGTCCCTGACTTTTTACCATGACACCTTCAGATTGCCCTCCCATGTGGGGCCGTACCTCAGGGGGAGGGATAAAGGCTTGCTTTGGATTAGCCATTCGCTGGAGGGTAGTTGCCACGGAGGCTTCCCTCCGGTTATCTTCCCACAGCTTCGGATGAATGGGGCTTCTGGTGCCGGAGGCTGTACGATCTGATTTGGTCGAAATCCTTGCCTTTTTATTTTCTAATGAATTGCTCATCATCGACTCTCTTTAATCCAATACCTGCTCGGAGCTGCTCGGGCATTTTCTGGAATTTAATTAAGCTTTTGCTAGTTTGAAAACTAAAAACGAATATTTAAATTCAGCAGCTGAAAAGGATAATTAAATGAGGATATATTAATAGAAGCTGAAATTTTATAGCTATGATAATTACATTTTTTCTTTAATAAAACCAAAAAATTAATTTATTTATGCTCCTGAAACCAAGTACCCCCGATCCCTAGTCCTGAAATCGGCACTTTTTAGCCCTGTTTTCGGCCTTTAAAAAGACGCTTGTGGGTCTGGGTTAGCCTGTTTTTTTTAGGAAGGGAATTTTAATTCTTCCTTTAGGCAGCTTCATTTTGAAATCAGTTTTCCAATTCAACCAACACGAATAAATGGCACATAAATCCAGATTTTTCCTCTTTTTGATTTTGGTTATTCTCCTTTTTACCCAATGCCAAAAAACCGAAGAACTTAATTCTTCCGAAGCCCGGGAAATAGCGAAAAAAGCATTCATTTATGGATTTCCCCTGGTCATGAATTATAAAGCGCTCTATGCAAATGCCATTGATAAAAACTCCGGCGATTACAAGGGAGACTTCAATGAAAAGTCCTGTGAAGCCCGACTTTTCTCCCCGCAGGATAAAGCGATTGTTACCCCAAATTCCGACACTCCCTATTGCATGTTTTGGAGTGACATCCGAAATGAGCCCCTTGTTTTGTCAGTTCCCGAAGTGGACCCCGACCGATACTATAGCTTCCAGTTGATCGATCTATATACACACAACTTTTTCTACATCGGTTCTTTGACCACCGGCAGCAAAGCCGGAAACTACCTGATCGCAACCCAGGATTGGAAGGGTGAAATTCCGGAAGGTATTACTCAGGTAGTGCGCTGCGAAACAGGGCTCTTTTTTACGATTATCCGTACCCAGCTCCTTGATGCCATGGATCTGGACAATGTAAAAAAACTGCAGAATGAATATCAGGTACAGACCCTCAACGAGTATTTGGGCAAAGCAGCTGTAGAAAACAAATTCCAGAATGTGTTTCCTGAATGGGTGGAGGGAGATCAATTCACCGAAGCTTCATTCCGCTACTTTGATGCCGTTGCCCAGTTTATTGAACCTATTGAAAAGGAGGATTCTTTATTTGCGGAGTTTGCAAAATTGGGGATTGGTACTAAGCAGGGATTTGAGCTGACTTCTTTCAATCCGGAAATCCAGGAGGCAATCAAGAAGGGCGTGAGCGATGGGTTCGAGGAAATGAATGCCTTTATTAAATCCCAGTCTTCCGATCCATTGGGAAGCTCCAAAATATTTGGAACCCGGGAATTCCTGGAAAAAAGTGCAAAAGAAAATTACGGATTCGACGATTTCTATTTGCTCAGGGCTGTCGGGGCTTTTTTGGGGATTTATGGAAATTCAGCCCAGGAAGCGACTTACCCAATGTATCTAACCGATCACCTTGGGGAGTCTCTCGATGCCTCCAAACATAAGTATACCCTCACATTTGAACCGGGTCAATTGCCTCCTGTGCAATCATTTTGGTCACTGACCATGTACGACGGGAAAACTCAACTCTTGGTCGATAACCCCTTAAACAAATATCTGATAAGCTCTACCCATGTCAATAGTTTTGTCAAAAACCAAGACGGCTCCATCACTTTCTATATTCAAAGTGAATCGCCGGGTAAGGCGCTTGAATCAAATTGGCTTCCTGCTCCCTCAGGTCCTTTTTATGCTGTAATGAGACTATATGGTCCTAAGGAAGAGGTATTGCAGGGAAAATGGGTGAACCCGAAGATGATTACCAACGATTAAAATTAGCACGCAATGAAAAATTTTTCTCTTTCCCTTTGTTTGGGTTTGGCTTTGATGTTTCTATCATGCGCTCCCGAAAAACAGTCCATACTTACCACGGATATCAATGAGGCTGAATCGATTGCCAGAGAAGCCTATATTTATTCCTATCCTTTGCTGATGGGATACCAGGCTATGTACTATTCTGCCATGCCGCAAAGCCCGGGTTATCGCGGACCCCTTAACCGGATTACGAATGATACCATTCCCGCAGATGATACCCGAAAGGATGTGGTCACTATGAATGGAGATACACCTTACACTCCATTCGGTCTGGATTTAAGGGCCGAACCCATGGTACTCTCCATCCCGGAAATAAAGGACAGATACTATGTGTTTCAATGCATCGACCTTTTTACCCACAATTTTGCATTCATCGGCACCCGTACTACGGGCACAGAAGCAGGGGATTACCTCTTTGTGGGACCGGGTTACAAGGGTGAAATACCAACAGATAAGTTTAAGGCTGTTTTTCACAGTGAGAGCCAGTTTGTCACCATTATAGGAAGGACCCAGCTCAAAGGAAATGACGACCTCCCCAATGTGCTGCAAATACAAAAAGGATACAAACTTCAATCTCTAAATGAATTCCTCGGGAAGGAGCCTTTGCCGGTAGCCAATATTGATTGGGTGCCTCTCAACCCTGAGGAATTTGGAGACGCGAGGTTTATGAAATACGTCAATTTTTACCTGACTATGGTGCAGCCTTTTCATTCCCAAGACAAGGAAGCGCTTCAGCGTTTTGAAAAAATCGGCATAACACCGGGTGCTGATTTTGATTCCACCAAGTATTCCCCGGAGGTACTTGAAGCAATTAATAAGGGGGTAAAAGCTGCCATTGCGGACATTCAGGGGAAAGCCGAAAATATTGCCCAAAAGGTAAATGGCTGGAATATGATGGAGGCTTTTGGGCCAAGGGAATTTTACAAGGGTGACTGGTTGTTGCGTGCTGCAGCTGTGATGGTGGGAATTTATGCCAATGATAAGGCGGAAGCCTTTTATCCGATAGCGTATGTGGATGCCGACAATGAGGTCCTGGACGGAAGCAAACATAATTACAAAGTTCACTTCAATAAATCGGATATCCCTCCGGCTAAGTATTTCTGGTCGGTCACCATGTACAATAAGCAGGCAGATGGTGTGGCCGGGTACATGGTCAAAAACCCGATCAATCGGTTTCTGATAAATTCAACCACAGAAGGCTTGGTTTATGACAAGGAGGGTGGGTTTACAATCTACATCCAACCGGATATGCCTGCCGGTTCAGAGCAAAAAGCAAACTGGCTGCCCGCGCCAAAGGAACCGTTCTATCTGGTGTTGAGGGTGTATGGTCCCGAGCAAGCAGCAATGGATGGATCATGGGCACCTCCTGCCGTTACAAAAGTCCAATAATCGGGAGTTGGCCCAATGACCGGTCCTTTGTAGTTTTATTTCAGGGTATTATCATTTCCTCCTGAATCCGATCTATGCCTACTTAAATTGGGATAACCGAATATGATTATCAATGGTATCTTTAAATTCTTTTAAGTTAAATGGCTTTGAGATGCAGCCGTCGGCATTTATTCGTTTACAAATTTCGGCAATATCTGAGTT
>DATIAI010000049.1:0-2376 GCA_035458065.1 Algoriphagus sp.
ACTTGGGTTTTCAAAATAAAGAGCCAGAGTTCCTTCCTCGAAAGTGTCTCCTGCATTGCAGAGCAGGTAGTTTTCCATCGAGCTGTTTTTTGCAACTGCAGCGGAAAGAGGATCCGATTTAATTGAATACAAGTCTTTTTCAAAAATCCCCTTCATGGCCAAATTGGCGTAGGTGGGTTGCCCGTCCCGCATAGAAATACTCATGACATGGTCAAATTCTCCAAATGCACTTCCCCGCATTGCACTTCCTCCGCCGGTAGTGGCTAGGTTGATATAATCCCTGTCGTTTCGAAGGGTGTAGTTATAAGTATGCTCGTGACCAGCCAGTACAGTAAAATTTCGGTTTGTTAGGGCGGATTCGACTTCTACAAATCGGTTGTCTATCCAATTCCAAATGGGGTGGTGAAACAAAACAAATGTCCATCGCACATCCGGATTATCATTCAGAGCTTTTTGGGCATAGGCCACTTGGGCCGGACTGAGTCCTGCTACCTCATCATCTGTGCTGTCCAAAATCAGGAACAAAACCTTTTTATAGGTGAAGTGATAGTACCGCTTTCCGTATTTCTCTTCCCAGTCTTTTCGCATAAAGTCATTGGAGATGTCATGATTGCCGACTACGTAAAAGAATGGAAACTCCAACTGGTTGACCAAGCTGTCAAACTCCCGGCGCTCGCGGTTGAGTTGAACCGGGTTTTCGGTATTTCCGCGGATCAGATCCCCCACGCAGATCACAAACTCCGGGTTGAGCAGATTGATTTTCTGCATGGCATCCTCAAAAATTCCCGGACGGTTTCCCCCTGTTCTGTCACCCACCACTACAAAGTTAAAGTCGGGCTGACGGTCATTGAATTCGAGGTGAGTCCAAGGCTTTTTTGGAGTTTCTATTTCAGAATGGAAAGTGGATTGTGCCAGAGCAGTGTGGCCTGCCATCAGAAACAATATGACAAAGCGGAAAAGCTTGTTCTTCATGAAAGAAGGAAAAAGGGTGAAATTCTAGGGTTGCTAGAAGTGATACATAGAATTCCCTGAAATGGGCTAAATGAGGGCGTGTTTAATTTTTGAAATCACCTCACCAATTTGCCAGCCTTAATCTCCGCTCTGAATTCAAATGCTGTTACAGCTTTTAAGAAAGTATGCTGAATCTTGCCTCAGGTCGGCATATCATTCCCGCTTTCATTTTCGGTTGTTTTCAAGATCGCTCTGATCCGGTCAATATGAACTTGGGACATCTCGGCTCTTTCGAGTGCTGTTTCAGAACCCGGACCTTTTTGACTTCGGGCCATTTCGGTCAACAGGTTTTTTCGCTCCTCGAACATTCGAAGGGCAGTCCACATCGTTTCCTCTAACTTGTTGGTCTGTTCGGCTAAAAGATACGCTGCCGTGTATGCATGGCCGGTATGACATCGGAATCGTAATTCGCTATCCTTTCCGACTTGCCATAAAACCCCACCGCAACCCGGACAATTAAAGGGAACCTGAACACCCAGTTTGTTTACTGAAGGCAAATCGCTTAATACACGCTCAGCTATTTTTGCCTCTATCAAAATATCTTCAGGGACAGCTTGGCGCTTTGGTAATTTCTTTGAGATAATGGTTTCAAGTATGGCTCCCATTTCAGATATGGGCACGCAATAGTCTACATTTACATTATTCAGGGCATTTCTTGGCATATCAGGATACTCAGCATCTTCGGGATCTTGCACGATACAGGTTCCACCGCATCTTTGAATGGCTTTCATTCCTGCAGTTCCATCATCCAAATATCCGGTCAGCAATATCCCGATAACACCTGGACCAAACGCAACGGCAGCTGTGCGAAACAGGGGATCAATAGCAGGACGCGACCTGTTTTCATGAGCTCCTTTGGTCACCAGAATTTTCAGGTTTTCATCAATCAACAAATGGTGATCTGAAGTTGCCAGATATAAATGGCCGGGCTTTAAACTATTTCCGCTCTTGGCATGCTGGCATTTTATCGATTTTAACTCATTAAGTTCATCCAGTACCACATTTCCTGTAGCGTCGGGAGAAATATGCCGGACAACCAAAATCGGTATGGGAAAGTCTTTTTGCAGTTGGCTTATTAGTTTTTTCAAAGCACCAAGACCCCCGGCGGAAGTTCCTATTACTACCACCTTTGAAGTATTTTCGAGGAAATCCGGAATAGGGCTCTTTTTCATTTTATTGGGCCTTAAAAAATAAATCAGGTGCTAAATCCAGACCATTCTATATCATCTTTTATAATATGGTTTCCCAATATTCAAAGTGCCAAAAACTCAATCGTCCTTTTGTTGCAGATATCTTTAACAAGTGCCCCGGTTGGGATTAAGATAAACAAACAAGACTTTTTGGTAGTCCTAGAAAAGTTTCTTT
>DATIAI010000050.1:0-2145 GCA_035458065.1 Algoriphagus sp.
ACCGAAGCAAAAGTTGAATGATCGTGGATTTGCCTGCTCCCGAATGGCCTGCGAGGGCAACTTTTTCCCCGGATTGAATCCGAAAAGAAACATGCTTCAAAACCTCCACTTCCGGACGGGTTGGATATCTGAAACCAACCTGATTAAATTCAATCCTTCCTTCGAATGCATCTGAAGTCTTACCCAATTCCGCTTCAGGTTCTTCCTCCATGATCTCCAAAACCCGTTCTGAGCTTCCGATGGCTTTTTGCAATTGACTGTAGATATCGCCCAATCCGGCGATTGAACCTCCGATGAAGGTGGTGTACAAAACAAAGGACACCAATTCTCCCACGGTCATTTGACCTTCCGCCACCAAACTAGCGCCGTACCACATCACGGCAACAATGCCTCCAAAAAGTGCGAAAATGATAAAGGAAATAAAGGCTCCGCGGTATTTGGCCGTAGTCAAAGCCACACCTACCACCGAATTGAGCCCTTTTCCATATCGGGCAGATTCAAAAGCCTCTCCAACAAAGGACTTCACCGTGCTGATTGATTGGAGGGTTTCCTCCACGATGACATTGGCGGAGGCAAGTTCATCTTGGGTTTTCTTGGAAAGCTTTCTGATAAATCTGCCAAAAACCATCGCGATCAAAACCAACACCGGGAAGGTGCCCAACATAAATACAGTCAGCTTTGGAGTATTATAAAGCAAAAACCCGATCCCTGCCACCAGAGTAACCACCTGCCGGAATAGCTCAGCAAGTGTTGTGGAAAAGGTATCCTGCAACTGACTCACGTCAGCCGTGATTCTGCTGATCAGCTCACCTGTTCGTCTTTTGTCAAAGAAAGTCATCGGCAGCCGGACCATTCGGGAATAAAGTGCCAGCCGGATATCCCGCATGGATCTCTCCGAAACGAGGGCAAAAAGCCAAACTCTGAAAAACGAAAAAATACTTTGGACCGCAAGGATACCGATCAAAATCCAGGCGATGGAATTCACGTCATTCACAATCCAGCTGGTTCCTTGGGCTGTATCAATCAGTTTGCCAGCCACAAATGGAAATGTCAATAATGTCAGGGAAGAAAAAAGCAGAAAAACCAATCCCCAAATAAATGCCCATTTGTAAGGCAGCAAAAACCTAAAAATTCCGCCAAGTTTGCTTAGATTCTGCTTATTTAGTTTCCTTTTTTCTTCCGGATCCAGTGCAGTTCCTCTCTTTTTGGCCATTATCTTTTGCTATAAATTGTCCGCAAAAGTAGCTCTTTAGAAATTGAAATGACAGGAAAAAAGAAAGGTTGGACCTAGTGTTTTCCTAATAATTCCAGAGCAAGACGCTCACCCAAAGCTGCGGAATGCTTGAACCCATGTCCAGAACAGGCAGAAGCCAACAAGACATTATCCATCTCCGCCAAAGGTTTAACCACAAATCGAGCATCCGAAGTAACTGTGTAAAAGCAAACCACAGACTTAACAACATTCGGTTTTAAGCCCAGAATTTTCCCTTCTACTTTCTCCTTCCAAAATTGATCCTGCTCTTCAGGATTAACCTCCCGATTAAGAAAATCCGGATGCTTTAAGTCCACAAAAGATTCTGAGGCCATTTTGACCGTCCTGCCATCGAGTGAGGGAAAACCATAAATGAAATCCTCTGGCTTGGGACCAAAGCCCCACATCCAAACCGGATACGCAGTCCAATCCGTAAATCCGGGTTCGATCTCCAACCAGTGCAGCACTTGCCTGCAAATTTTGAATTTGGACTTTTCCTCTTCCTGTAAAAAATCCCTGATCCATCCCCCAGCGCTGATTAAAACCTTCTCTGCCGAAATCTGCCTGTCTTTTGTAAGAATCAAAATTGAATCCCCTTCTTTTCTGATTCCTTCAACCGGAATGTTTACCAGAATTTCGGCTTCATTTTTCTGTGCCAAATCTAGTTGGGCCCTGATCGCTACTTCGGGTCTGAGAAATCCCGCTTCCTCTTCCCAATAGACCTTACCGGATGGTTCTACTTGGAATGCTGGAAATCTTGACTTCAAGGTTTCCAGGTCTAAAATCTTGTGACGGATATGTTGCCTCTTTGCAATAGAGACTGTCTTTTCCCAAAAACCATCAGTGCCATGTTTGCCCCAGGGCTCTGATCCCGAATCCATCAAAATCCCCGA
>DATIAI010000051.1:0-3289 GCA_035458065.1 Algoriphagus sp.
ATCACCATACACCTTGTGAATGAGCACTACGATGAGGGAAAAATAGTCTTCCAGGCCGCAACTCCTGTGACTTCTGAAGATACCCCGGACACAATTGCCCTTAAAGTACATGCTTTGGAGCATAGGTATTATCCGGAAGTGATCGAGAGTTTGATTTGAATCCACGGACTTGAGCGTTCGAAATTTAGCGTTCTTTGCTAATCTTTTACGAAATGAATAGCTCTCTAGGGAGACTTCTATATATTTAAAGAATTAGAAATTCATTTTGACTCTAGTTCTTAAATAAAAAAATAAGAAGATTGTAAGAAAAACTCCAACAATAATTGAATATTAGTAAAGTATTCTTGGATGGATTTGGCGGAGTTCTTTTCTTTTTAAGAGAAAGTATTTTTCATAAGGCTTGAAGCAACATTTACTAGCCTTTAATTCTGAATAGTAATCATTTTCGGTTAAAATATTAAGCATCTTGAAAATAAAACAAATGGTGGAAGTGAGAATTCATTGTTAATAATTTTTTTCTTGGAGGGAGACACGCTTAAATCTTAATTTTTAAATTGATTCGCGGAAATGGCTTTTTAATGGTATGAGTTACATAGTAGAATTTCCAAACCTATAAAAAACAAAAATAATTTAAATAAAAAAAGACGCAAATTAATTGCGTCTTTAAATAAGTTAAGATTTTATTATTCACCAAAAGGATCAAAATTCCAATCATTGAAAAGAGCTATCACTTTGGCTTCAAGATTTGAAACGTCTTTCATATCAGTTACATCAAATGCACCTGAAGCAAATCCCTGCCACACTTGACTTCCTGTTTCGGCATCAATAAAATTAACAATCACGGTACCTGCTTTGACAGGCACCATTTTCGAACTCATTGATTTTGGACCAAATCCTAGGTAATTCTGACCATTAGTCATGGTGTAGGTTCTTAATTCTGTGGGATTTTCCAAAATTTGAAAATTTATCAACATGTCTGGATTGTTAGGGTCATGGCTAAATCCTTTCGCTTCCATTTGTGTATCAATTGCATCTTTTACATGCTTATTGGCACTCATATTATTGTACAACAACATTAAACTACCATCGATAATCACATGATTTTCAGGAATAGTTTCTTTACTGAACACCCATTCATATGTTTGATATTCACTCAAATTTACATCTACATTCTTATCAGTGTAAGTCTGTTGAGCAAACGCCAAAGAAGCAGTGAATACTGTTAAAATAAATGTGCATAAAATATTTTTATATTTAAAATTTTTCATAACTAAAATAGTTTATTTTATTAAAATGATTACTCTTTATTCTACGGATCATATTGAAAATAGTTACATCCAAATAATTGCACATAAAATTAAATATTAAGAATTATGAATGTACTGGAATTTCATGTTTTAATTAAAGCAATAATTAAAACATCATTTTATTCATCACCAATTAACCGAATATAATTTTTTTTAAATTTCTTTATTTTACTTTATTTAATCTATAATTATTTGTTCATACTTTTCAATGTATATACTTGACACCGAATTACTCTTAATTGGCGGGAATTAGGTTAGACCTTAATCTGATGCACCAAGCAGTATTCTTTAACTTTTAAATCGTATTTCCTAATTCGTACTTTTCGCTACCCGCTCATTTTTCCTACCTTTGCGCCTTCCAACAATTTCATCCAAATCCATTCCCCAAATGGCAATCAAAAAAATTCAATCTGCCCTCGTATCAGTCTATTATAAAGACAACCTCGAACCCATCATTGCACTGCTGAAACAGCACGGAGTCAAAATCTACTCCACTGGCGGGACTCAGAAGTTTATCGAAGAGCAAGGCGCTGAAGTAATTCCGGTTGAAGATCTGACCAGCTACCCTTCCATTTTCGGAGGAAGAGTAAAGACTCTTCACCCAAAAATCTTTGGTGGTATTCTGCAGAGACGCGACCATGAAGGTGATCTGGGTCAGGCGATTGAATATGACATTCCGGCTATTGATCTGGTGATTGTGGATTTGTATCCATTCGAGGAAACAGTGGCTTCCGGAGCTTCCGAGGCTGAGATCATCGAAAAAATCGACATCGGGGGAATCTCCCTAATCCGGGCTGCTGCCAAAAACTTCAAAGATGTAGTTATCATCGCTTCCAAATCCCAATATGGCGAATTGGAAACCAGACTTTCCGCACAAGAAGGAGGAACCACTGTCGAGGATCGCCGGTATTTTGCAGCACAGGCCTTCCAGGTTTCCTCCAATTATGACACCCATATTTTCAATTATTTCAACCAAGCGGAAAACATCCCTGCTTTGAAAGTTTCTGAGACGAAAGCTAAGGCTTTGCGATATGGAGAGAATCCGCATCAGGCAGCACATTTCTATGGAGACATGGAAGCACTTTTTGACCAATTGAACGGGAAAGAACTTTCCTACAACAACCTGGTCGACGTGGATGCTGCTGTGAATCTAATCGCTGAGTTTGAGGGCGAAACTGCTTTTGCAATCTTAAAACATACGAATGCCTGTGGTGTGGCCTTGGCTCCTACGGTTCAGGAAGCTTACAAAAAAGCATTTGAGGCCGACACTACTTCTGCATTTGGCGGGGTTTTAGTCACCAACCAAACCGTGGACAAAGCTGCGGCTGATGAAATGCACTCGCTTTTCTTTGAAGTATTGATTGCTCCAGAGTTCACAGAAGAAGCTCTGACGGTATTGAAAGGCAAGAAAAACAGAATTCTCCTTCGTCAGAAGATGGCTTTGCCCGGCACCAAAATGATCAAGACTTTGCTCAATGGGATCATCGAACAAGACAAGGATTTGGCAACCGAAAATAAAGCAGATTTCAAAGTCGTGACTCAAGTCGCTCCAACCGAAAAGGAACTGGACGCGCTGGTTTTCGCTGCTAAAGTTTGCAAGCACACCAAATCCAACACGATCATCTTGAGCAATGACACCCAGCTTTTCTCAAGCGGGGTGGGTCAGACCTCCCGTGTGGATGCGTTGAGACAGGCGATCATCAAAGCTAAAGAGTTCGGCTTTGAGCTAAAAGGAGCTGTCATGGCATCCGATGCTTTCTTCCCGTTTCCTGATTGTGTGGAAATTGCACACGAAGCTGGAATCACAGCTGTAGTGCAACCAGGTGGTTCGATCAAAGATCAGGACAGCATTGCCTTCTGTGATGCGCACGGAATGGCGATGGTGATGACGGGAGTCCGTCACTTCAAACATTAAGATTAGTATCAAGTAGCAAGATTTTAGTATCAAGACCTTTGAGGTGTCACCCTGATCAGAAGCGATG
>DATIAI010000052.1:0-2727 GCA_035458065.1 Algoriphagus sp.
CTTCGAAAAGTTATCTTGGATTCAAATCTAATCTGAATCCAATGAAGCGACTTTTACTTCCCTTTTTTGTGGTGTTGACCACGTTTTCTTCTTTTTCCCAACAGCCTGCCGTCCTAAGTCAAAGGGAACAAGCCGAGGTAATTGATTCTTGGTTGGAAGACCGTATTCAAAATCTTTTGCCCGCTCTGATGACCGAGACTGGGATTGACATGTGGATTGTGATGTCACGTGAGTACAATGAGGATCCGGTGATCCGGACTCTTTTGCCCGCTACCTGGCATGCTGCAAGGAGAAGAACCATTTTGGTGATGTATCAGCCTTCTCCAAATGCGAAAGTGGAAACCTTTGCAATTGCTCGGTATGACGTTGGGAAATCCTTCAAAAGAGCTTGGGATCCTGAAACACAGCCCGATCAATGGAAAGCATTGATGGAAGTTATTTCATCCAAGAACCCCAAAAAGATCGGATTGAATTTCGCCAAAGATTACGGTCATGCTGATGGATTGACTCATTTTGATCACGAAGAATTCATGAGGAATCTGCCTGAGGCCCAAAGAGGGAAAGTGACTTCTGCCCAAACTTTGGCTGTCAGATGGCTTGAAACGCGAACTCCTGCGGAGATGGCAGCTTACAAGCATATTCAGGAATTGGCGCATTACATCGTAGCAGAGGGACTTTCGGATCGGGTAATTACACCTGGAGTCACTACTACAGAGGATGTCGTCTGGTTTTACAGGGAGAAAATAGCGGAGATGAAGCTCGACACTTGGTTTCATCCGACAGTGGATATTCAGCGGCCCGACCCTGCATCCAATGAAGCCAGCCGTTCATTTGCGGTCCGCCCTAACGAACAGGTGATCTTGCCGGGAGATTTGTTACATATTGATTTTGGAATCAGCTACCTCAGGTTAAATACTGATACCCAAGAATTGGCCTATGTCCTCAAAGCCGGTGAAACCGAAGTCCCCAAATATCTTCAGGATGCTTTGGCAGTAGGAAACCGTCTTCAGGATATTTTGACTTCAAACTACATAGCCGGAAGAACAGGAAATGAAATCCTCCGTGGATCCAGAAAATTAATGGACTCTGAAGGGATTCGTGGAAGTATCTACACCCATCCACTTGGATTTTATGGACACTCGGCAGGACCGACGATCGGAATGTGGGACAATCAGGGCGACACACCCGGGGCAGGAGATTTTCCTTTACATGCCAATACAGGCTATGCGATTGAATTGAATGCAGTGGTTTTTGTGAAAGAATGGAACAAAGATGTCCGAGTTATGCTGGAAGAAGGAGCCTTTTTTGACGGGGCCAAAGTCACTTATTACAACGGCCGCCAAAAGTCAATTCTAGCAATCCCCCGAGTGAGCAATTACCTCGGTTATTGATGTGGAAGGTAGGTTTTCCGGTCTCTTTTGATGAAAACCAAAATCAAAAAAGCTAAAAAAGCCACTCCGCCTGAGGATAGAAATACCAGCCGGAAGTTTTCAGGATTGTTTGCATAAAGCCATCCTGAAATCACTGCGCCGACGCCGATTCCACTTTCCAGGAAAATATACATGGTGGCTAATGCTCTTCCCCGGAATTTGTCCAAAGATCGATCCACTACCCAAGCGGTTGTGGTTGGGCTGTACATGCCCACAGCTGCTCCAAAAAGTACTCCCGACAGGAGCAACACAAATTTCGTTTCTGCAAAAGCAACCGAAACCATGGCCATCATCATGCAGATGACGGCAGCCCTTAAGACCACCACCCGGCCATATCGGTCTGAGGTCCTTCCGGCAATAAGCCTGATTCCAAGAGATGAGATGGTGAAGACCGCAAAAAACAGCCCTTTATTCTTAATTCCAAGATGTGTTGAAAAGTCGGGTATTATGGTTAAGACAACTCCGAATGAAAAGACCGACAGGAATAAGATGATCGACGGCAGAAGTACGCGCTTTTCGATGATTTCATGTCGGGTTAATTTGAAAAGGCCAATGGAAAGTGGTTCTTTTTCCTGAAGAGTTTCTTTTAATTTGAGCAAAATCAGAATGGAGAAAATCGCAGTAAAAGCAGCGCAATAAAAAACGGTATTGATCGACCAGATACTTGCGATCCAGCCACCGACCGCGGGGCCTGCCGCCATTCCCAAGGAACCGAAAAGAGATTGGATTCCCATGGCTTCACCCCGTTTTTGAAAAGGAACAATATCGGCAACATAAGCAGATGCTCCGGTAGGGGTGAACCCTGCCGAGAATCCATGTGCAAATCGGAGAAAAAGAAATCCCGAAACAAATGTCAGAAGCGGGTAAAGTAGCCCGACCACAAAACATACCGTGGCGCCGACCATCATTACAGGAATCCTGCCGATTTTGTCAGCCAACTTTCCGCTGAACGGTCTGGAAAGTCCTGCTGAAAGGGTAAAAAGCGCAATAATCAATCCTTTGTAATCCTCTCCGCCCAGTGAACTCAGATATGCCGGAAGCTCCGGAATGATCATGTTGAAGGAGGAGAAAAAAAGAAATGAGCTCATGCAGAGCAAGAAAAAGTCCAGCGTAAAAAAAGAGGGGAGTAGCCGCATTCAGTTTTTGAGGGAATACAAAAGGCCGGAGAAAATTTCCGGCCTTGTCATTTAATCTTTGTTGGCTTCTTCTTCGCTTTGGGCGAGCAGGAAGGCTTTCATGAATTCGTTCAAGCCTCCATCCAAAACACTCTGCGCATCGGATGTTTCATGTCCGGTAC
>DATIAI010000053.1:0-7714 GCA_035458065.1 Algoriphagus sp.
AAAAAAGTCGATCCCGTAACTCTTCATGTACTGAAGTTGCTTCTTGGCCACTTCGGCATCTGTTCTGGAGTAAAATCCTTTCAGTTCAGAAATTGGTTTCCTATTCAGATAAGGTCCTTCATATGGATATTTGGCATTATAAATTCTTCCTTTTGGTCCCCAAATCCCGGGATTTTGAAGGCTGGAACAGTTGGCGGGATCCTGCAAGCATGACCAAAAACTGTCACGGTCCACCGCCGGATCAGGAGAAGTATTCCAAGATGGCATAAAATAAACGCCGACTATTTCATCCTCTTCATCTTGCTGAACTGGGTCTGAAAATGAGGTGAAACTCGCAGTTTGACTTATAGCAGCAACTTTTGTTTTTTGCTCGCAACCCCATAACCCCAGCAAAAAAGCAGCAATTGCAAAAAAAGAAAAGGATCGTTTCATAAAAGGGATTTTTGCAAATTTAAACTTTCCTAATCAGGGAAATCGCTTTTACCATTTTCGATAAAAATGATGTCACCCCTTTGGGGTTACGGTACATAAGAAACACATTTAAAGCTATAATCCTGTTATCCCCACCTAGGCGGGCAGGCACTTCGGGAATTAAAAGCCAGTATGGCTGGAATTATTATAGGATCGATTTGCTAAGCATTCATTTAAATCCCGTATGGGGTGATATAAATCTCAAAAGCGATTTCCCTGCTTTTCCAATCAGGAACAGGTCCGAAATTCGAATTGAAGGCTAGATCAGGTTTTTTTTCCAAATCTCAATTCCTCGGTACTCAGGGAAAATCCTTTCAAAATCCAACTGATAACTTAGCAAATGCTCAAAACCCATTTTTTGATAAAATTTCTTAGCCTGAGGCTGACAAGCCATGACTTCCAGCCAAATGGATTTCAGTCCGTTTTCATATCCGACTTGCTCACAATATTCCACTAGTGATTTGGCTACACCTTTTCCGTGGTAGTCTGAATGCAGGTATAGCCGGTGAAGTTTCATGGCTTCCGGGATTGCAATTTCATGGGGCGAAAATGGAAAATCGTATTTCAGAATTCCGATTTTCCTTCCATCGGTCTCGACAAAAAAATAATGACTCCGGGATCGGCTCAATTCCTTTTCCAATGTTTGGGGATTGTAAATCAGATTTACATACCAATCACCTTGATCCGACCAAACGTAACGATACGCTTCCCGATAGATTTTGTCCATCAAGTCATAGAGAATTGCCTGATCTTCAGATTGAACCGGATTCAGGGAAAGATTATTTTCTGAATTGAGGTAGATTTTCACTCCAATAAATTAGTGAAATCTTACTTCAGTTTGTCGATCATTTCCTCGGTCATCTCATCGGCATAGACTCCATAGGAATTGACCAAAACACCTTTCAAATCTCCGGAAGTGGATGAAATCGCAAAAAGGATCGCCTCGTCCGATGGATTGGTATTTCCCTCAAAGCGGAAGACCTGATCCACCTCAAAATCCTGAGGCAGGAGACAAGCTTTGTCACAGATCAGGCTGTCAAATCGGATATTAAAATCCTCGGTATAGCCTTCTTTGCGGAGCTTTTCGAGGGTTTCGACAAGGGTGGGTTCATAGTTGGGCATGGCTGAAATCGGTTAAGTTTGTGTTGGTTTGAATTGAAGAATCCATCCTTTCATGAGATCAATTGTATCCTGGAAAGTGAGTTCTCCGATTTGGTTTGGGTTGTAACCTTCTTGGCTTAGAAGCTGATAATAATAGGTAGAAAATTCATTGTAAGCCGAAAAGATCATTTTATGTCTGGGTATAGTTACCTCCTTGTCTTGGGTTTTTATCCAATCCCGGATGGACTTAATCAATTTTTCAGGGTTGTTTTCATGGTTTTTAATATCGTTGCCAGCAATATCTGAAAGCGCTTTTTGATAACGATGGAGCTCCTTTTCCAGGATTAAAAAACGTTTGAGTTGATATTCAGCAATTCCTGAAAACTTTAAGCCAAAATCTATACCCAGCTCGAAGGCCATATTTAGACGTGCGGTAGGTTGGGCATCAATTGGGTCAATTCTTGAAAGATCATGAATCGAAAACTGGGATTCTTTCATCAAATCATTGAGCTTAAACAGCCGAACCTGCCCTGAATCGCTTGTTTCCGCTATTTTAGGATTAAAGTCCAAATAGATCAGTGTGAAAAAAATTCCCTTCAACAAAGGATAAAATTCATTATCGAAAGGACAATTGATAAACACATTTTTGTTAGCCATTATCCATAGTTTCTATGGTAAAATCCCCTGAAGTTGGATGAACATATACTTTGGTAACGTTTTTTAATTCATGCACCAAATCCATCGCAGAATCCTTAGTAGGCAAGGTTTTGAGGATTTTTTTTGATCCTTCTCTTTTTACAGCCCAACCGTCCATCATTTCAATTACGTGAACATGATCTTTGTTGAACTCGATGGACTCCATAAATTTCTTCTTTAGTTCTTCAGATAGAGGCTTGATTTCCATGATCCTGCTGATTGTTAAAGTCTAATTTACGAATTATGCGCCGAGAAGGGTAACAAAAAACCACAGACTTTATCTCGGATAAACCCTTTGCGCTACTTCGCGTCCTTAGCGGTTAAAACACAAAAAACCTTCGAAGTTTTAGAAACTCCGAAGGTCTTAAAAACTATATACCTCTGGGGTTTTTAGAAACCTCAAAGGTCTTGATACTTACTTTCTCGCCAAAGCTTTCTTAACAGCCTTCACGATATTCTCCGCATTCAAGCCATATTTCTCCAACAATTGGGTGGGAGTTCCAGACTCACCGAAGCTGTCGTTGACACCGACATATTCCAATGGAGCAGGGAAATTACGGCTCAAAGTCTGAGCGATACTGTCTCCCAAACCACCGTTGATCTGGTGCTCTTCAGCAGATACTGCGCAACCTGTCTTTTTCACAGATTCTAAAATAGCTTCAACGTCCAAAGGTTTGATCGTATGAATGTTGATCACTTCCGCATGAATACCTTCTTCTCTCAGCATTGCTTCCGCAACTATAGCTTCCCAAACCAAATGGCCGGTAGCGAAGATGGTTACGTCTTTGCCATCGATCATTTTCCAGGCCTTTCCGATTTCGAATTTCTGATCAGCAGGAGTGAAGATCGGCCAGCTCGGGCGTCCAAATCTCAGGTAAACCGGGCCTTCATGCTCAGCAATCGCCAAAGTCGCTGCCTTGGTTTGATTGTAATCGCAAGGGTTGATCACGGTCATGTGTGGGAGCATTTTCATCATGCCCAAGTCTTCCAAAATCTGGTGTGTTGCACCATCTTCTCCCAAAGTCAAACCTGCGTGAGAAGCACAGATTTTCACATTTTTGTCGGAATATGCGACGGATTGGCGGATTTGGTCATAAACGCGCCCAGTGGCAAAATTGGCAAAAGTTCCTGCGAAAGGAATCTTTCCGCCTGTTGCCAAGCCTGCAGAAATCCCGATCATATTGGCTTCCGCAATTCCGGTTTGGAAAAAGCGTTCCGGAAATTCCTTTTGGAAATCGCCCATTTTCAGAGAACCGATCAGGTCTGCACAAAGTCCAACAACATTGGGATTTCTTCTTCCTGCTTCCAGGAAACCGTCACCAAAACCGGAACGGGTATCTTTCTTTTCTGTATAGGTAAATTTTAAGTCTAAGCTCATGATAAAGTCTTTTGGAAGGAGGAATTAATAATCGCCAAGGGTTTCTTCAAGTTGGCCTAATGCTTTGGCCAGTTGCTCGTCGTTTGGAGGAGAACCGTGCCACTTGTGAGTACCCACCATGAAATCGACCCCATAGCCCATTTCAGTGTAAAGCAGGTTAAGTACAGGTTTCCCTTTTCCGGTTAAAGATTTGGCTTTTTCCAATCCTTCAATGACTGATTTCATGTCATTGCCCTCTTTGATTTCGTTAACTTCCCAGCCAAATGCTTCCCATTTAGCTTTCAGATTCAACAGGTCCATGATTTTTTCGGTAGGTCCGTCAATCTGCTGACCGTTGTAATCTATGGTGGCAATCAGATTGTCCACTTTGTGGTGTGCAGCATACATTGCTGCTTCCCACACTTGACCTTCCTGCAATTCACCGTCACCCATCATCACATAGACCAGGTGATCGTCTTTGTCGATTTTCTTAGCCTGTGCAACACCGATTGCCACAGAAAGTCCCTGACCCAATGAGCCGGATGCTACGCGAATACCTGGAAGGTGCTCGTGCGTAGCAGGGTGACCCTGAAGTCTGGAATTGAGTTTTCTGAAAGTCTTCAGTTCAGATACCGGGAAGTATCCGCTACGCGATAGCACAGAATACCATCCTGCGGACAGGTGACCGTTGGAAAGGAAAAATAGGTCTTCCCCTTTTCCGTCCATTTTGAAATCAGGATTGTGTCTTAGCTGGTCAAAATACAGCGCGACGAAAAATTCAGCGCATCCAAGAGGTGCGCCGGGGTGACCGGATTGAACGGCATGAACCATCCTCAACACATCTCTTCTGAGCTGAGTACTGATTTTTTGGAGTTGTTCGATTGATTGTTTTTCCATTACGGAGGTTTATTTTAGGATTTGAGCAGTATGTTCTTTGGTGTCGACTTTGTCAATCACCTCTGCAATTTTCCCCTGCTCATCAATGACGAAGGTCGTTCTGAGGGTGCCCATATACTTACGGCCGTACATGGATTTTTCACCCCAAGTACCATAAGCTTCGTGCACTTTCAGATCGGTATCCGCGATAAGTGAAAAGGGAAGCGCTTGTTTTTCAATAAATTTTTGGTGGGATTTTTCCGCGTCTGAGCTTACACCCAATACGACATAACCAGCTTTGAGCAAGGCATCGTAATTGTCTCTTAGATTACAGGCCTGAGCCGTACATCCTGGAGTTGCGTCTTTGGGATAAAAGTAAAGGACTACCTTTTTTCCGCGATAATCGGAGAGTTTTACAAGTTCTCCTTTTTCATTTTTTGCTTCGAATTCCGGGGCCATTTGGCCAACTTCTAGTGACATAGCTTTTTGGTTTGTAGGGATTAAAAATCAGGAAATAGTGCCTTTCCATTCGGCAATGTTGCCAGCCTGGTCGGTCACCTTCAGTAAAACTGATCCCCGAAGCGGTTGTTTGTCCAAAGTTTCGGACCAAATGACGGATTGTTTATGCTCGTATCGCATCAAAACCCATTTTCCGTCTACCAAAGCTTCAAAACTTTTTATCCCTGACAGATTATCCTTGATCGTAAATCTCATGCCTTGACCATTGACCCGAATCGGGGTTATGGTTGGTTTGACATTGTCTACTCCCAAAACAAAACTACCAAAATTTCTGGTTTTGAAGCGGATTTGCTCTCCAACCCATTCACCACCAACAAAACTTCTCGCTCCGTTTGCAGCCCGTTGGTACACGTGCGTCTTGCTTTTGTCACCCGAATAGCCATTGACATTCCAGGTAACTTCAATCGGAT
Source organism: Algoriphagus sp. (assembly GCA_035458065.1). Taxonomy (GTDB): domain Bacteria; phylum Bacteroidota; class Bacteroidia; order Cytophagales; family Cyclobacteriaceae; genus Algoriphagus. Next base: position 5,431 of record DATIAI010000053.1, read on the forward strand.
TCCAGAGATATTCGGTAGTTTCCTGCAATCTTAGAACAGGCGCATCGGATGTTCCCGAGTGTCCAACTCTCAGGTAGAGATCCTCCAAAAGGCTATTTTCCTCAACTTTTATCCGAAGCTTATCTGTGGCGTGAAGGTGTTCTTTTCCCACCGGAAAATGCCCGATCAAGTCCGGGATCAATATCTCTGAACAAAGGTCAATTTTCGAAGGAATACCAAATCGCAGATCCCAGAGGTAGGTTCGGCTTTGAGAATCCTGGTAGGCCGGAAGGATTTCATAAACATGGCTACCGATGAAAAACTTAGCCAAACCGCCTTTGTCGGATTGGGCTACTTTTATTTTCATGTGATGTTTGAAAAAGCTCGTTTGTGCTTTAGCTGGTGCAGCTCCATCAGTAACGGTAGAGTCTAAATCAGCTCCAGTCAATACCAAATTCACCAATCTGGCATTTTGATAGGCGTCCAAAAGGCGGATTTGAATGCTTTTCTTTTGCCCTGTTTCTACCTGAAGAGCACCCGTTCCCTCAGTATTGGGAGTAAAAAACTCAAACTTCAAATTAGGCTGATGGTAGAGCCTGGTAAAGCGGTTTTGATGCGTATGAAGGAGGAAATGGCGGGAATAATTGAAGTCCACCCGGTTTACCAAAAGGGTGTAAAGCAGACCGTTTTCATCGGAAACCTCAAATTTGGGAAAGCCATTCTGGTTTTCGGCACCGTCAAGTTTGTCGTAACTCTGGATTTCCAAGCCAACTTTTCCGGAAACCCGGATCGTCTCGGGGATGCGGTAACTTGCACCGCTTAGGATCGGAGTAATCTCCACCCGCTGGAATTTCCCATTGACGCGGCTATCGATTTCAAGTGGAACAATGGCGATTTTTTGAGGAGTGGGAGGGATGTTGTCCAGGATTTCAGTGAATCCAGCTGTCAGTGGATCCATAGCCCGGTCCAGGCTGTCGCGGATTTCAAAGTGAAGATGAGGCCCCCCTGAGCTTCCGGTATTTCCACCGTTGGCAATCAATTCCCCTTTTGTCACAGGCAATTCACCCGGAGCTGGAAAAACTTCAAGCTCATTTTGCTGAGCCTCGTACATTTTTTTCCTCATCCATTCGGTCAGCTTGGGATTGAAATTTCTCAAATGCCCATAAAGCGTGATATGACCCGTCGGATGCTTTAGATAAATCACATTACCATAGCCGAAAGAGGAAATTTTGATCCGATGAATCCATCCATCTGCAGCAGCATAGATAGGTTCGCCTTCCGATCCTCCGAATTTGTAATCCAATCCAGTGTGAAAATGGTTGGGTCTTAGTTCGGAGAAATTGCCGGAAAGAAAGTTTCTGCCTCCGGGTTTTACGGGTGAGCGGAAAATTCCTTTTTGAATTTCTTGGGCGGAAAGCCCTGAAATGAACAAAAAACCAAGAAAAAGGGTAATCGGGAGTAATTTATTTGACTTCAAAATCCAGCATTTTTTCTGTTCCTATAAAACCTGTCAGTCGGTCTCCAACTTGCACAGGACCAACTCCAGCCGGAGTTCCAGTGAAGATCAGATCCCCCTTTTTCAATGTAAAAAACTGAGAGACATAGGAAATAATGGTGGCAAAATCGAAAAGCATCAAGTGGGTGTTACCGATTTGTTTGGTTTCTCCATTGATATTTAGATGGAAGTCAATGTTTTTTAGATCAGGAAAATCTGAAACAGGTTTAAAGTCCCCAACAGGAGCCGAACCGTTGAAAGCTTTGGCAATTTCCCAAGGCAGGCCTTTTGCTTTGCACTGATCCTGTAGATCCCTTGCTGTAAAATCTATCCCCAAACCGATTTCGTCAAAATAGCGGTCGGCAAACTGAGGTTGGATATACTTTCCTTCCTTTGAAATTTTTAAAACCAGTTCGATTTCGTGGTGGATATTTTCTGAAAAATCAGGATAGAAAAAAGGCGTTCCGCCTTTAAGTAAAGCCGTGTCAGGTTTTAGAAAAACGACGGGTTTACCGGGTTTTTCATTTTTAAGTTCTTCGATATGAGCCGCATAATTCCGGCCAATGCAGATAATTTTCATAGTTGTATTCCGAATTCTGGAGCCGTATTCAGGAATGAAAATTGGGTTCCTCTTCCACCCGTGAAATTAAGCCATATTGCCTCATCAAAGTAATATTTGATGGAAAAATGAAGTCAAAAGTTCTTAAAACGAGTTTCTTCAATCTTGTATATAGCCTTGCAAAATGAATGTTTCAGGGTAAAATGAGGAGATTCCCACTTGTAAAGCATTCAAAGGGGATTTTCCCTAAC
>DATIAI010000054.1:0-3431 GCA_035458065.1 Algoriphagus sp.
CAGAAGACTTTTAAATTTCCACGCCTTTTGATGAAAAACTCTATGCCTATCTAGGAGGAATTTGTAAGATTCAGGAATGTGTACCGGTACAAATTGGTGGATACCGTGAACATGTTCATATCCTATTTATACTGTCTAAAATAATCACATTGATATAATTCATGGTGGACTTAAAAACTCATTCCTCGAAATACATGAAGACTTTATCGCCGGACTTGAAAAATTTTTATTTACAGGATGGATACGCCTGAATACTGCCTACTGAAAACTGCGATTGAATTCTGATCACTGAACACTAGTCTTCAAATCCAGGCTTCACCTTGTTCCAAAATTCATCCAAGGCGATGATTCTGGGTTTAAGAAATGAAATGATTTTTGGCCAATCTTCTTGTTCCATCACATTCACATTAGGAAGGATTTTTTCGATTTTGGAAACGGTCTGCCCCATCTCATTTTTTGAGTGAAGTTTCCAGTCCCATTCCTCACCCAAACTGGCTTTGAGCAGGTTCTTCAATTCTTTGAACTGATCAAAAAACAACTCCTGCATTTCTTCATCTGGATGCCCGATCTCTATTCCGACAGAAGCAAATTCTTGCTCGGCTTTCATCCGGAAATAGACGTTTTTGACACCGGTTCGATAATTGGGCCAATTGATCTTTCTACCCTGTGCATTGGGTACGGGCTTCATGTATTGCCCAAAAGTGATCCAGAATTCAGTCCGGATTTTGGTAATTTCAGCTCTGCTGTACATAAAAAAATTTCAGGCAAAGTCCTCCGGATAACAAACCGTCACAGCGGAATATTGGACGATCCCACCAAGGGCTGGGTGATGTTTTTTGAGCGTCAGCCGAACAGATTGCACTTTCGGATAGACTTTCAAAATATCAGTGATGATCCGGTGTCCCAGATGCTCTAAGAGCTTCACTTTTACATCCATCCTCGCTTTGATAATTTGGTAAAGCTTGGCGTAATCGACGGTATCCTTCAAGCTGTCGTGTAGCATAGCTTCTTTGAAATCAGTTTCCAGTACCAAATCAAGCGTAAAACGGTTCCCCAAAATGGACTCCTCAGGATAGGCTCCGTGATAAGCGTGAAACTCTATTCCCTCCAGTGCAACTTTTCCCATCAGTCAAATTGGTCAAAGAAAGAACCGGTAGACTTTTTGGGTTCTTCAGGTTTTTGGGATTCAGATTGATTTCTCACTTCGACTTTCGCCGGAACTTCCTCTTCGATCTCCTGTTCCTCCTCAATTTCTTCCTCTTCCTCCACTGGAATCTCCGCTTTCACTGGTTCTTCTTCGACTACTTCTTCTTCGATTACTTCTTCTTCCGCTTCTACTGGCAATTCACCTTCCTCTTCCAGTTCATGTTGCAATGCCTCCACTGTTTCCATGGTTTCTTCGTCCAAAGTTGCCGAGGACATATCTTCTTCAAATTGCTCCTCGGGCTCTGAGTTCATTGGCGGAAAGGCTTGAGGAACTAAGGCAGCAATATTTGCAACAGTGAAATGACTGGATCGGCTGAGTTCCTCAACGGCGCGGGAATAAGCTTTGCCATCAATGCGGAAAAAGTGTGCATCCGAAAGATCAATCTGGTTTAGGGCATCCTGAGATAGCCGCTTTAGACTTTTTACCAAAGCTTCCCGCTGCTCGAGCAATCCTTCGTAGCTTCTCACCAGGCTTTGCATACTTTCGCGGATTTCCTTGATCGTAGATTTTGCCTTAGCTTCTGCAGCCGAGGTAATGATTCTTGCCTGATTCTCTGCATGTGTCTGTACCTGCTGGGCAAAATTGCTAGCCTCTTTGGTGGTTTGCTCAGCGATGGAATTTGCCTCAGAGATAATCTGGTCAGCCGCCTCGGATGCTTCGGTGATGATACTTGCCCCGGTGTCTTCAGCAGTTTTCAAAGTTCGGAAAAGTGAATCCTCCACATCTTTCAGCCTTTTTGCCTCAGATTCTACTTGCTGAAGTCTGGAGCGGAGATCTAGATTCTCCTGGTTGATCTGCTCCATGACCACACTCATTTCCTCAAGAAATGCAGCAACTTCCTTTTTCTCATAGCCTCTAAAGGCTGTTTCAAATGATTTTTGCCGAATGGCTGTTGGGGATATCTTCATAGATTTTCTGCTTCAATTTGCCAGATAGAAATGGTCCGGTCATCGGAAATGGATACGACTTCGCCGGAATACGTACTCCAGAGGACTTTGTTGATAGAAGTGCCATGCCCGGCATTTCTGGCCTTGTCGATGACCTTCAACAGTTTATGGTTGATGGCATCCCAGACCTTGATGGATTTGTCCATAGAGCAGGTCACCAGGTACTTTCCGTCTTCTTTGAAAGATAAAAAATTAATGGCATACATGTGCGCCACGATGTTTTCTGTAAGGGTATAATTTCCGGATTCCCAGAATTTCAAATGGGCATCTCTAGCTCCCGACACGAGATTTTGCTCATCCGGAGAGTAGCTGAGTGCAAAAACCGAATTGGTATGACCGGACAGATTGGCAATTGGCTGAAATCCATTTGCCAAATCCAAAATCTTGATTGAGTGATCACTCAGACCGATGGCAAGCTGCCTTTTTGAGGAAGCGATCGCCATCACCCGGATACTTTTTGAACTGAGCTTGATGTGTTTTTTAACCGATCTTTCTTCTGTATCAACAACCACCAACACTCCGTCTCCCGTTCCGATCAGAATCTCATTTCCGAATACCTTAATATCAAAAATAGCCTGATCTGTCAGTTTCAGGTTCCAGACTTCTTTATTTTCATTCAGGTCAATGACGTGAATTCCTTCAAAATTGTGCCCGATGATCAATTGGTTTCTCTCCCGATCCACCGCCAGTGCATAGACTGAATGCGGCAATTTGGCGATGAGTTTCCCGTCTTTGGGACGATCGAGGTCCCACTCTACCACCATGCCATCGCCGGCACCGGTATAAAAAAATCGGGGATCACTCCCCTCCGTCAGTGCATAAATGCAGTCGTTGTGCCCGGTAAGCGTGTGTAATTTATTTACTTGGATATTTGACATATATTGGACGATCACTCAGCAGCGCCCGTTTGGCTTATGCAAACAAAAATAGAAAAAATTGACTCTTTGGCGGCCCTCGCAGTAAAGATTATCGGGGAGCAGGAGGATCAACAACTGGATTTCCTAAGTTTTAGAGAAAAACTTTCATTCGCCAACATTTCTCATCCCGAAAAAAAGAAAGAATGGGCAACTGCTCGGCTTGCCATTTACGATGCCTTGGAAGCATTGAAGGTTCCGTACCCAGGCTTTTTCAAAGATGAGCATGGCAAATCCCAATCCATGAATGGTCATGGATATGTTTCCCTCACTCATACACCCGGATTTGCCGGTGCTATTTTCCACCGCGAACAACCTGTCGGAATTGATATGGATTTGATTCGGGAGAAAATCCTGAAAATC
>DATIAI010000055.1:0-5104 GCA_035458065.1 Algoriphagus sp.
CCAGATCCTCAGTAAAACCAGAATGGGGCCGTGAAGTCTGAAGCATTGAACTTCGCACAGCGGTCAGCCAGCGAAATCTTGAAGCTGCGTCTTGTTGCGCAATGGGGTTTCCGGTTTTTTCTCCTGCACAGATTTTTTCAAAAGAATCCAAGTAATTCCTAAAAAGATTGAGATCAGCATTGGGATCCAGTGAAAGCAATTTCTGCTCTGGAACAAGGATTTTGCACCTGATGAAATTCTTCCGCTTGCAGCAAACCACCACACCGACATTCACAAATTCCTCGCGCTCCACTCTCGGTACGATTCGGATCAGAGCATATTCAAATAAGTGCTTTCCTTGCATGATTAGCTTCGTTTAAAAACACTTCAGAATTCTCCAGTCTCATTCTTAAAAAGGAGGCATACACTTCCCTTGCTTCCTCAGCTGTCTCCGTATCTCTTGATGCCAAAATCCATTCTTCAGGTACCATTGCTACAACTTCAGTGATGAGCTCAGAAGTGATCAAAGTTTTCATTTCCTTGTCCACTTGATCAAGTTCAGTAGCCTTTGGAAGCAGCACGTGATCTTTTACAGTGGGAAAAGGGCTCAAGGCATGTTTTTCCCAATTTTCCCAGGAATGATGAAAAAGAAAAGATGCTCCATGGTCAATCAGCCAAAGTTCTTTGTTCCAGACCAGCAAGTTGGTATTTCGAAAAGTCCGGTCCACGTTGGTAATCCAAGAATCAAACCACACAATTTGCGAGGCCAAATACTCATCCACCTTTGAAGCTCCGGCATCGAAAGTCATCGCTTTTGACAAAAAATGTAAAGCCAGATTCAAGCCCTGACTGCTTTTGAGCAAATCCTGGATTTCTTCATCGCCTTCTGAATTGCCAAAAGCTGCATCCAGATTGGCAAATACGATTTCAGGAACTTTGAACCCAAGTCGTCTCGCCAACTCTCCCCCGATCAACTCTGCGATCAGCGCTTTTTCCCGCTGGCCAGCTCCTTTAAACTTCAGCACATAATTAAATCCGTCATCAGCTTCAGCCAGTGCAGGCAAAGAACCTCCTTCTCTGAGAGGCATCACATAGCGGGTGACATTGACAAGCCGAAGTGGATTCTGGTGGTTTGTTTCCTGCATTTATCTTAAAAGCGAAAACAAATAAAAGCTGAAATCTTCAAAACAAGACGATCAGGCCTTTTTAATTTGGCCAATTAGAATTGTTCCTATTATCATTTAGAAAGTGATTTTTTTTCGAACAGCTGATTGCATACTTTTGCACCCTCTTTGAAGAGGCAGGAGATCCATGAAGAAAATAGATTTTCAGAAACTTATTCTGTTTGAAAATGCGGATTACCTGGTAATCAACAAGCCGCCTTACCTGTCTAGCTTAGACGACAGGCACGAGGCGCAGAACATCCTCGACCTTGCCAAGGTGCACACCTCTGATGCCCAGTTGTGTCATCGTCTGGACAAGGAGACCTCGGGATGTCTGGTGATTGCCAAGAATCCAATGGCTTACCGGCACTTGGCCATGCAGTTTGAAAACAGAAAAGTGGACAAAGTCTATCATGCAGTAGTCGAAGGGATTAAGGAATTCAACAATGAGTTGGTAGACCGAAATCTCCAGGCAAACAACAAAGGAATCGCCAAAGTCAGTAAAGACGGCAAGCCTGCTCAGACGATTTTCAATACATTGAAAACCTACTGGGCGCATACGTTGGTAGAATGCAGACCGATTACAGGTCGCCTGCATCAGATCAGAGTTCACTTGGCATACCTGAAATCGCCCATTTGTGGTGATACACTTTACGGCGGCAATCCCTTATTTCTTTCTTCACTCAAGCGCCGCTTCAATCTGAAAAAAGATACGGAGGAATTACCAATCATGCAGCGGGTCTCATTGCACGCCTATTCGATCACCTTTGAAGGTCTGGACGGAATTCCATTAAAAGTGGAAGCCCCCTACCCAAAGGATTTTCAAGTTTTAGTCCATCAGTTGGAAAAAAACGCCTGAAAAGAGCAATATGTGATTCCAAAACAAAATTCCCACTGGGAATTGTACCTAATTCTAAGAAATCGAGCATCTCAAACCAACTCCAAATGGGAGAAAATGAGCCATGTGCGATTCCATGGGAATATCAAAAACCAAGATAACCCCATGAAAATTAGGAGTTAGGAATGAAAATAGTTTGCATGCAAAATAAAATACTTCTATCTTTGTGTCCCTTTTTGGGGTCGATAAATAAATAACAAGCTAAAAATTAAACAGTTACACAGTGGATACTCTGAGCTATAAAACCATCTCAGCCAATTCTTCCACCGTAGAAAAGCAGTGGGTGGTAGTGGATGCCCAAGCTGCGATTCTAGGACGATTGGCTAGTGATGTAGCAAAAATCTTGAGAGGAAAGACGAAGCCTAGCTTCACTCCTAACGTGGATTGCGGTGACAACGTCATTGTAATCAACGCTGACAAAGTCAGATTGACAGGTGACAAGTGGGACGCCAAAGTTTATGTGCGCCACACCGGTTACCCAGGTGGACAGCGAATCTCTACCCCAAGACTGTTGAAGCAAAAGTCTTCAACGATCTTGATCGAGAAAGCTGTAAGAGGCATGTTGCCTAAAAACAGATTGGGAAGCAAGTTGTACGGTAACCTGTACGTGTATGAAGGTGCTGAGCATCCTCATGCTGCACAGCAGCCAAAAGCCATCACACTTTAATCGCCTAAATCATGGAAATGATCAATAAAATCGGTAGAAGAAAGACTTCTGTAGCCCGTATTTACATGGCTCCGGGAAATGGCAAAATCACTGTCAACAACCAAGCAATCGAAGTTTACTTCCCGTTTGAACTGCACCAGATCGTAGTGAAGCAGCCTTTGACCCTTGTGGGTGTAGAAGGTACCTATGACGTACAGATCAACGTGGACGGTGGCGGAATCAAAGGACAGGCTGAAGCAGCCCGTATGGCGATCTCCAGAGCTTTGTGCGAATTCGACGAAGCGCACAGAGGTGCTCTGAAAAAAGAAGGCTTCCTTACCCGTGACCCTAGAATGGTGGAACGTAAGAAGCCAGGACGTAGAAAAGCAAGAAGAAGATTCCAGTTCTCCAAGCGTTAATCGGAACAATCTTCATTCAATAGAAAACAATTTCATTCATGTCAAAAATCGAATACAAAGACTTACTGGATGCTGGTGTTCACTTCGGACACTTGACGAGAAAGTGGGATCCAAGAATGTCTCCATATATCTTTATGGAGAAGAATGGTATCCATATTATCGACCTCAACAAAACGCTTGCCTGCCTCGAAGAAGCATCCAACGCAATCAAGCAAATCGTACGTTCCGGCAAAAAAATCATGTTTGTCGCTACGAAAAAACAAGCCAAAGACTTAGTGGCTGCAGAAGCACAGCGTCTGAATATGCCTTACGTGACCGAAAGATGGTTGGGTGGTATGTTGACCAACTTTGCCACTATCCGCAAGTCACTTAAGAAGATGTCTTCCCTTGAGAAATTGATGAAGGAAGATGCTTATAAGAACTTGGCTAAGAAAGAGCGTCTCATGGTTAGCCGTGACAAAGAAAAAATGGAAAGCGTTCTTGGCGGTATTGCCGACCTGAGCAGACTACCGGCAGCTCTTTTCGTAGTTGATATCAAGAGAGAGCATATCGCTATCGCCGAAGCACAAAAGCTTGGTATTCCTGTTTTCGCATTGGTGGATACAAACTCCAACCCAAATGAGGTGGATTTCCCAATCCCAGCTAATGACGATGCATTCAAATCAGTTTCTTTGCTTGTAAAAGCATTTGGAGCAGCTATCGAAGAAGGTCTTTCTGAGCGTAAGAGAGACAAGGACGATGCTAAACTTTCTGAAGAGGAAGAAGCAAAAAGAGCTGTGGACGCTGAAACGCAAGAATAATCCACATTCGATTTGAAATAAAAAAAATTGAACATCAGGCTCCGGTCGATGTTCAATTTTTTGTTTTTAATCTGACTATCGAACTATATCCCGTTTAAAAAAATAAACAGATCACACAATGGCAATTACTGCACAAGACGTAAACAAACTGAGACAAATGACCGGTGCCGGTATGATGGACTGCAAAAAAGCTTTGACAGAAGCTGAAGGCGACTTCGAAAAAGCAGTTGACATTCTCAGAAAAAAAGGTCAAAAAGTATCTGCTTCCAGAGCTGACCGTGAGACCAAAGAAGGAGTAGTAGTAACCCGCGTTGCCGCTAACGGCACAAAAGGCATCCTGCTTTCTTTGACTTGCGAGACTGATTTCGTAGCTAAAAATGAAGGTTTCGGTGAGTTTGCAAATACGCTGATTGATCTTGCAGTGGCAAATGGGTCCGATTCCAAAGATGCTGTAATGGCACTTCCTTTCGAAAACATTACTGTAGCTGAGAAAATCATTGAGATGACCGGCAAAATCGGAGAGAAAATTGACATCTCTCACTTTGAAATTGTCACAGCAGAGACAGTAGTTCCTTACGTGCACTCCAATGGTAAATTGGGTGTATTGGTAGGATTGGTTAACACTTCCGGTGCTGACGTTGAGGAAGCAGGAAAAGACGTTGCTATGCAGATTGCGGCTATGAATCCTGTTGCTGTTGACAAAGACGGAGTTGACGCTTCTACGATCGAAAGAGAAATCGAAATCGGTAAAGAGCAAGCCAGAGCCGAAGGAAAGGCTGAAGAAATGCTTGAGAAAATCGCTATGGGCAAGCTTCAGAAATTCTACAAAGAAAACACTTTGTTGAGCCAGCAGTTTGTAAAAGACAACTCCAAGTCAATCGCTCAATACCTTGACGGTGTAAGCAAAGGTTTGACTGTAAATGCTTTCAAGAGAATCTCTATCGGGTAATTATCCGCTGGACCTTCCATTAAAAAAACCTCTCGGAGCGATCTGAGAGGTTTTTTTGCTTTCGCAGAAAGTTCTACTTTCAGCGACAGTTTAGGAATTCATCAACTCTTCTATCTCTTCAGCCTCGATCGGAATATTGCGCATCAGGTCGAAATATCCGTTTTCCTGAATCACAATGTTGTTTTCCAATCGAATTCCAAATCCTTCTTCAGGTATGTAAATCCCCGGCTCTATGGTAAACACCATTCCC
>DATIAI010000056.1:0-2787 GCA_035458065.1 Algoriphagus sp.
TACGCTCCAATCAAATTCCATTTTTCCCGATAGGGTCTCCAGAGCAGGGCATCAGCCTCCGAATCATTTTTGAAGGTCTCTGTTTTCGGGTTCCACTTCAGGGATCTTTTCAGTTTAAAAGAAGTCAATGCCAGGTGCATGGGCATAGTCATTTCTCTGGCATATTGCAGGTAGGATTCGGGTTGGCTCCGTGATTTCACTGCGTCGAGAAAATTTTGCTGATGACCGGGAGATCGGGGAATTGTTTTTGGGATTTCCGGAATATCATTTAGTACCTGCCCGTTGATGCGGATTTCTCTGCTTCCATAGTCGCAAACCAAAGTTCCTTTACTTCCTTCGAAATAAGCGCCGATTCCACGTTCTGCTGCTCCGGGGACATCCGGAGGAATGGAAGTCCAATGGAGATCCAGCTTTTTGAATTTGAAATCCACATCTATCCACTTGGGGGTATCGCCCATCCCGTCTGACTTTTCTCCGTTTGCGGTAATACTTTTCAAGCCTTGGGGAGGCATGGACATCCAGACAACATCAGCGATGTGGCACCAAAAATCCTGAAACACACCCCCGGAGTATTCCATAAAATACCGGTAGTTGAAATGGCACTTCTCAGGAGCATATTCAGCCTGAGGTGCCGGACCGAGCCACATATCCCAATCCAGATGGGAAGGAGGTGCCTGATAGGTAAGTGTAGGAATCAAAGGTGGTTCACCGGTTTTCCAGAGCCGGATAGTCTTGATCTTGCCCAACTCACCGGACTGGATCAATTCGGTCACCCGGTGATAATTGTCTCCTGCATGGATTTGGGTTCCGAGTTGGAAAATCTTTCCGGTTTCCTGCTGGGCCTTCAGCATCAATTGCCCTTCTCTGAGCGAATAAGAAAGCGGCTTTTCACCATACACATCTTTACCAGCCTGAAAAGCCAAGATCGCGATCTGGGCATGCCAGTGATCCGGCGTAGCAATCGTCACCGCATCAATATCGGATCGCTCGAGGACTTTTCTGAAATCCTGATAGACTTCCGCTTTGGTTTCCGGATGGATTTTTTTCAAAGCCAGCAAAGCCTCATTGGCTCTGTTGGTATCCACATCGCAGAGCGCGACGATCTCCGCCTCGGGAAGGTTTGCAAACCAGTTCATGTGAGAAAGTCCCATCCCACCCAAACCGATATGTGCAATCCGGACGCGGTCCGAGGGTGCTGCCCGCAGACCTGAATAGGGTAAAAACTGTAATCCGAGTGTGGTTAATATTGAATAGCGGAGAAAATCCCGGCGGTTGAGCTGCTTTGCCATAAGTGAACTGGGTTACAGAATATAGTTAGGAAAAAATGCGGGAAAAGGCAATTGGGATTTCGGATTTCGGATGCTTCGACGAGCTCAGCACAAGTTTGGGATTTCGGATTTTGGATTACGGATTGCGGATTTTTGGATTGCGGATTGCGGATGCTTCGACGAGCTCAGCACAGGTTTCGGAATTGGGATTTCAGATTTTAGGAAAGAGAAAAGAGAAGCGAAAAACAAGAAGCGAGAGCCAAGAGGATTGTTCAATTTCAGAGTGGTAAGATTTCGAAAAATCAACTTGAATAATCAAAATTTGGATGATGGAATCCAAGTTCGACCATCATTTGCAAAAAATAAGTGCCTGAAATAGAATCAGAAGAAAGCGGAAAGGAGGGGATTACAAGATTTTTTCAAAAAGTGATTTGGAATAAAAAGGGGATGGGCCTACATTTGCAACACGAATTCCAAAAGGGAACTCAAAAACACCAAAAATTCCTCCTTAGCTCAGTGGGTTAGAGCACATGACTGTTAATCATGGGGTCCTAGGTTCAAGCCCTAGAGGGGGAGCCACATTGATCAGGCTGACATTTTTGTCAGCCTTTTTCATTTTATAGCCTTGTATGTTGTTGGAAATCAAGAATATTTGGGCAATAAAATCCTTGTAACTGAAGGTTCGAACTTCATTTTTTAAAAATTCTATTTTTCCAGAAAAGATCGAACCAACCAACTTTTGTTTGGTATAGCCATCCGCATCCATAAAGTAATCAACCAAATCTGAAAGAATTCTGAGGCTTTATCAAATAAGCTTTTAAAGGGAATGAATTCAGATTTTAAATCATCTTCCAACATTTTCAATTCTTGAATTTGATTTTCAAGGTCTATGCTTCTCAAATACTTCTGTTTCAACAGCACTTTTTACTCCAGGACCATAATCAATCGGATATGGTAACAATATTCATCTCACTTCAAACCCGCTGAAAAAATAAGTCAATACTCAACCTGTAAGAATCAGAGTTCGCTTTCAAAATCAGTATTTCTACAAACCTTCGGCTTATGATGAAGGGTAAGCTTGAAAATCAAACCTTAGTACAGAATTACACTCTAGGATCAAAATTTTCCAGAAGTCTGGCTATTGGGAAATATTAATTGCAGTTGCAAACTTTTAATCTTCAATTGCAAAAATCTCAAAATCGATTTTTTTGAATGGTACTTACTAAGAAAATCAAGTAATAAAGTTTTTCCTAACAAGGTGTATTCCTCACTAACTTCAAATAAAAAATTGATCATAAAGAAGACACTTTGTTTACTATCTCAACAACTCTAGGTTGCTGTAAAAATATAGATGAATTTGCTTCATCTGATCAAATTCATTTCAGATATAAATAGTTTAAAGCCGGGAAGAAACTAATCATTTGACAATAGTAATAAATGGGGCTACTGGAATAAACTAAAATATTTTTAATCCTAAAATTAGACAATCTAATTATTTAAATATTTCATATTCATCCTA
>DATIAI010000057.1:0-5879 GCA_035458065.1 Algoriphagus sp.
CAATACCAAAAAAGGTCTGTCCAAGCTAAACGTTGTCTCCCCAATAGTGACCTGCTTTTCTTGCATGGCTTCGAGCAAAGCCGACTGGACTTTTGCAGGAGAGCGGTTTACCTCATCTGCCAAAATCACATTGGAGAAGATGGGACCTTTTTTTACTTCGAAGCTTGCAGTCTGCTGGTTGTAGATCATCGTACCGATCAGGTCCGAAGGAAGCAAATCCGGAGTAAACTGAATCCTGTTAAAATCCAGATGAAGTACTTTGGCGAGGGTATTTACAGTCAACGTCTTAGCCAAACCGGGAACACCTTCGAGGAGAATATGTCCATTGGTAAAAAGTCCGATCAAAAGCCGGTTGACCATTTTGTCCTGACCGACTACTACCTTTTTGACTTCCTGAATTACTTCGGCGATTTTTTCCTGATGCATGAACTACAAGTATTAGATGCCTGAAATGGCGGGGCTAAATTAGGGGAATTTGTACCAAAGGACAATCTTAATTCTTAGCAATGGTAAAGCCCAAAACCTTTTGGGTTTTTAGGAAATTTTAAGAGGAAGTCAGGAGCAATGCAAAAAAATAGGGAATGAAAAAAATTCCATTCCCCAACCTTCCAAAAGAAAACTAAAAACCCGGGCCATTGTGAAATGGGCCATTATAAATTAGGGGCTTAAATACGATATCACGAATAACTGACCACTTTTCAAACGGATCTAAGTTCACCCCTACATTGGGGTAGACCTCCTCTGAAGAACCTAGAATTTTCACCTTGTCAGACCAAGACAGGAAATTTTCAGAGCTAATAGGGCTCAATGAATATACTTCTAACTCCCTCACCTCGGGCTTATAGGTGCTAGGTACCAGATTGGCCCAATAGCTGATCCCTTCGGGAGGAAATGTCGCATCATTTGTAAGGCCATTGAATTGAAAAAATATCTTCGACAAATCTGTGTTTGAATTTTCTTCGAAATTCAAAATCGACCCTCCGTAACTTACAAAAATGGATCCTTTCTCAATGTGATGATTCCCTCCATAATAACTCCCCTTAGGCCCGCCAACATTAATTGATGTCCAACAATCGCCTAAATAAAAATTTTCTAACGTTCCATTCCATCCCTGATCGATACTCAGTCCTCTGCCCGTATAACTGACCATGATGTTTTCCAAATTCACTGCACCTCCCAAAACCCTAATCCCTCCCTGGCCGCCTTGGTAAACCTCCACCTTATCAATCTGAGTACCGGAACCAACCGCCGCCAGTGTCAAAGGACCCACATTCCGGATCGAAACATAGTTTAAAACTCCGGAATTGTCCTGGTCGTCATTTCCACCATAAATCAGCCCATATTCCGATCCATCCTCCCCTTTTAGAGAAACTTCGGAAACATCTCCCACGAATGAACCTTTTGCTTTTCCCAAAATCACAAGGCCTCCTTTAGCACTATAAGTGTAAAGACTTGGAGCTTCAGGAAGAAATAACGATTTAATTTGGCCGGGTTGGATTTTGTCAAATATCGAGGCAAAAATAATTGGCGCTTCTTGGGTTCCATTTGCCATGATTTTTGCCCCTCTTTCAATGACCAAGAAAGGAATTGCCTCACCTTCTTTCTCTGCGTCAACCTTCACAATTACCCCTTTTTGGATGGTAAGAGTGGCCCCTGGCAAAACTGAAATCTGCTCAGAGAGGATATAGGTTTTACCGCTTTCCCAGGTTTGATCAGTTGAAATGTCAGCAGATATTCTTATCGTATTTGGCAAATCTAAAACATTGAGCCTCATTTCTGATTTCGCCACATCACCATTCATATCCCTTGCTTCAAACTCAAAAAGCACATCTTGCCCGATTTCCAATGGACTTGGAGCATAGGTAAAGGTGGTGTAGAAGTACTTAAGGTCTGTGTGGTTTAAATTCCAAGCCTCAATTTCTTTTCCGTTTTTTAATATCCTAAAGCTGGACAAGAAATCCTTCCCAAAAGCCGCGATTGACAAGGGGCCTATGGATTCATACACCTGTACTTCCGAAACATCCGGGACTCCATTTATCTCCACTGGATTATTTGGTGCAGGTGGCTCTGTAGTGTCACACCCCATGACGATGCCTAGCAGAATGGCAAATTGGACGAGAATAATTTTAGTCTTATTCATATTCTATAAAAATTTAAGTGGAAAAAAATGAAACTATTATAATAAAATTCAAAAAATCAGAACTAAAAAACAAACGGTCAACTAGCTTATTTTTAGTACTTTATGCAAATTTATCAAGTATTTGACTCCCCTTTTCCTAGGTAGTTTTTGCCCATTCTAAAAAAAAATCCCAAAATCTAAACGCTACTTTTTGTATCCAGTCAATCCCAACATTCGGTAGATGGCCTGCTGGTCCATTTCCCTCACTTCTCCAGGCTGGAAACCCTCGATTGTAATTTTTTCCATGGAATATCGGACAAGTCTTAGCGTAGGAAAACCCACTGCCGCGGTCATCTTCCGCACCTGTCTGTTTTTCCCTTCAATCAAAGTCAATTCGATCCAAGTGTCAGGAATGGATGCCCGATAGCGGATCGGTGGATTTCTTTCCGGCAATTCCGGTACAGGATCAAGGAGTTTTGCCAGTGCAGGTTTCGTGGTGTAGTTTTTCCCGTCCACATTGATCGTGACTCCGGAGCGCAGTTTTGCCAAAGCCTCTGGAGTTGGAATCCCCTCCACTTGCGCCCAATAGGTTCGCTGATGCCCAAATCGTGGATTAAGCAAATGATGATTTAAATTCTTGTCATCTGTAATCAGCAGCAATCCTTCGCTGTCCTTGTCCAGTCGGCCCACGGGATAGACGTCGGGGGGAAAAGCACCGAGAGAGGCCAAAGTGGGCCCCTCTCCAGTGAATTGCGTCAAAACCCCAAAGGGCTTATAAATAATAAAGTATCTGGCCAAAACGGTAATTTTTTAGCTACCGCAGCCAATGCAATCAAAGTGTGAATCCATTGGTTTCACTCCTTTCAATTGCATTTCCAGATTGTGAATTTCATCCCGGGTTTCCATGTCAGCAAACATGTCTCCGGTAAGTTTACCTTTCAAAGCTTCAATAGCTTCTTCTAGCGCAAGTTTTTGTTGTTCTGTCATAAAAGTCTTCGGTGTTAGAGGTGATTGAGTGGTTAAAATAGCCTTTTCGCAGAAATAAGTTCCGGGGAAAAGCCAAAATCTTTGGGCAAAAATAAGGCCAGCTGATCTTCAGGAAATTAGAGGGCAAAGGGGATAGGCCCAGAAAAAAAATTCTTTTTGCAATATCAATTATTAATCCAGGGTTTGCCTTTCCTATGCTCAATCAATGTTATCCCAAACCATCGCCACTTTCCCTCTCGTATGCATGGCTTCTATGTATCGAATTGCTTCAGGTATTTCATGATAAGAATAGACCTTTTCCAAGTGAACTTTAATTTTTCTGTCTTGGATTAGAGTTGCGAGCGTCACCAAATCTTTTGTGTTGGCTGCCGCTGTAAATTGTTTCAAAGGAAACTTTCTGAAAACTCCCTTTATAAGTACCGACATCATTTGACCCATTGTTGTGAACCCTATCAATACACCTCGCTTTCCCATACGGATGAAGTCATTGTAAGACAGATTGCCGTGCGTATCGATAATGAGGTTGTATTTCCCTTCGTGTTGATGAATGTTTTCTTTATCGTACGCAATCACCTGATCTGCACCCAGTGACCTTACGAAGTCAATATTTTTACTGGAACAGACTGCGGTAACTTTAGCCCCATAGACTTTTGCAATTTGCACCGCTAAATGACCGACACCTCCAGAAGATCCATTGATTAATACCGACTCGCCTTCCTTAAGTTGACCATGAGTGATGAGCGCTTGCAAGGCCGTTAGTCCGGCAATGGGAATGCTGGCCATTTCAGGAAAATCAGCGTCTTTAGGCATTATTGCACAAACCTTTGCCGGTGCAGAAGTGAATTCAGCAAAGGCCCCGCCATCCAGATTCTCCCCAAATACCCGGTCTCCAATCTTAAATTGGGTCACCTTTTTTCCTACATCTTCTACAATACCTGCAAAGTCAGCACCAAGGATTTTATTTTTGGGTTTGAACAATCCGAATGCGAATCTAGCAAGAATTGGTTCGCCCCGAAGAATATGCCAATCAGCGGGATTAGCTGAATTGGCCATCACTTTTACCAGAATGTGATCGTCTTTAAGCGGTGGCTTTTCTACCTCTTCTAATCGAAGTACTTCAGGTCCTCCATATTCGGTTTTTGTAAAAGCTTTCATTCGAGATCTTTCCTTTGAGCACTAGGTGAAACTTGCTTAACCCCAAAGGTTTTCACCTCCAGGGGACTCATTTTTTCATTTACTGATTGTGTTAATGTAATCATTGTTTTATATGAATATCCGCAATTCTGTCCGTAAGGGAAATTAGGATTTCGAATGATGCGGATAGTCGTCCCCAGACCACGGACCACAGTCATCAGCAGGTAAAATCAATCTTCAAACCGGAAAACCACAAAAATTTATTAGCCAAAACTTGATCGAAAAATTGAAGGGATATTAAAAGCGCCGGATCACATTTCGAATCCGAAATACAAATTCCAATGTTATCATTTTACTGATTTTGTTAACATGTTAACAGTACACAGTACTTTTATCTTATGGAAACAGAATTTAAAACGAACTCTATGAATAAAATCACAAAAAAAGAGATCGCCCATACCGTGGAAGAAGCAATGGGTAGTACTCTTGAAAAGCTAAAGATAACTTCTCCCACAAAAAAGACAGAGAAGTTACTCACCAAAGTGTCCAAGGAATTTTCAGGTCAACTGAAGAAGGAGGTAAAAAAACTGGATAAAAAAGCCTCTAAAGCAGCTAAGAAAGCCAAAAAAGGAAAATCTGAGTAACGAGAAAGTCTTAGCCAGAGAGAGGATCCCTGTTTAAATTTCAAAATGCCGAAATTGATTCAAAAAAATCTTCTCGGCATTTTTGTTTTGTTGAGGATCCAAAACTCTATTCCGATACATGGATTAGGTTTAAAATCCTTTTTGGGATTAACATTGACAAATCCATCGATAAACAAAAAAGCCGGCTTGCACCGGCTCCCGTTTTCTAATCTATCTATCAATTCATGTAAACGGTGATTTTTCCGTCTCCCTCCGAACTTACTATAAGGAGAGGTCGCCCGTTAGGGCTTTCGCCTTCGGAAATAAACAGCAAACCTTCGGGAGCATCATGTCCCGGATCACCGATAGATTTCACGCCATCCAATAACTGAACGAATTTCAATCCGGAAGCACCGTTGAGTTCATAGACCATAATTGCATCCGATCGCTCCAATCCAACGAATACGACATTTTTTCCCCGGATTTGGCCGATCTCAATAGCCTCAGGTTCCACACCTTTGTTGTCACTGCGACCGTCATCATATAGAGATGCATTTGCCATCAAGAGGTCTCTTTCCAAATGTACATAGTCTCTGACCAGTTCGCCGTTTCTGCCATTCCAGATGGTGAAAGATCTACCTCCGATACCGTATAGCACATCAAAGTCCCCATCTCCATCTGTATCTCCTGCTGAGGTAGTTACTGTATACCGACCCATATTTTTATCCTCTTGAAGAAAATCAGCATTTGGAAAGGCAGTAGGGTCAAGATCCAAGTCTTTGACGCGCTCTTCTTCACCATAGGTGTCGTAGTCCCTGGTGTCACCTTCATTTGCAGTGATAAGAAATGTATTGGCACCCACTCCAAAAGAAGCTATCGCATCCGGCAAATAATACCCAAACAGCGGCCAGTTTTGAAGATTCCCAGCGATATCGTCGCGGTCGCTTACATCGATTTTATTTTCGCTAAGCATATGGTCTTTGAGACCAAATGGAAAAATATCAGTTATATTCTTG
>DATIAI010000058.1:0-7531 GCA_035458065.1 Algoriphagus sp.
TCCATCTTTTCCTTTTGTTGCGCTTTGGGCATTTT
Source organism: Algoriphagus sp. (assembly GCA_035458065.1). Classification (GTDB taxonomy): domain Bacteria; phylum Bacteroidota; class Bacteroidia; order Cytophagales; family Cyclobacteriaceae; genus Algoriphagus. Next base: position 36 of record DATIAI010000058.1, read on the forward strand.
GGTCATCTCAAGCACCGCAAGTATGTTTTCTTCTACCGAAAGCTTCCTGAAAACAGAAGCCTCCTGAGCCAGATAACCAATCCCAAGCTGAGCCCGCTTATACATGGGAAGGCCGGTGATTTGATTATCTTCCAAAAAAATCTTGCCTTCGTTAGGTTGGATCAGTCCAACAATCATGTAAAACGAAGTGGTCTTTCCGGCACCGTTTGGACCTAAAAGCCCCACGATTTCACCCTGCTCGACTTGCACGGAAATGTCATTGACCACTCTGCGGCCTTTGTAAATTTTGACTAGGTTTTCGGCACGAAGCATCATATCAATCAAATTTGATGTCTTTCACGTAGAGTTGCAAACTGCTTTTGTCTCTGAAAAAATTCTCCCGCATTTCGGCGACAATGTCGAAGCGCATTTTGCCCCGGAGCATATTCACCGTGGTCAGATCCAAGTCTTTAGCCCGGTCTGCCATTCCAAATCCAAGGCAAACAGGAGTAGTAACCTGACCGTCTTGCACGATTTTAAACCGCAGATGTTTGTCTTTCAGGACAGTAACTTCATCTGCATAGACATTGGAAATCCTGAAAACGGGTTCTGTATTTCCCGGCCCAAAGGGTGCCATTTGCTTCAGAATACTATAAAATTTGTAATTGATCTGATCCAAGAGGAGGACATCATCAATTTCAATCACCGGCTTTCGGTGAATTTCTTCAATCCGGCTACGGACTACTTTTTCAAACTTTACCTGAAAAGCAGGAACATTTTCTACAGATAAAGTCAATCCAGCGGCGTATTTATGTCCCCCAAACTGGTCTAAAAGGTCTGCACATTCTGCAATAGCTTCATAAATATCAAAGTCCACGACAGACCTCGCACTTCCGGTTGCTTTGTTGTTGGATTCGGTGAGGATGATCGTTGGCCTGTAGTACTTTTCGATACATCTGCTAGCGACGATACCGATCACGCCTTTGTGCCAGTCTTCCTTGAAAAGGACGGTAGACTTCCACTCTGCTTCTTCTTCGCGTGCTGCAAGCATTTCAAAGGCCTCTTTGGTGATATTTTCATCAAAGTTGCGGCGGGTGGAATTTACCTCGTCCACCAATTTGGCACGCTCAATGGCCTCATCCAGATTTGGAGCGATCAGCAATTCCACAGAAGCTTTGGCATGCTCCAAGCGTCCGGATGCATTGATTCGGGGACCAATTTTGAAAACGATATCCGAGATCTGGATTTCCTTTTCGACTTTGGCCTGAAGAATCAGGGCTTTCAGTCCGGGACGCGGGATATTATTGATTCGGTCCAGTCCATAATACGCCAAAATTCTGTTTTCCCCAGAAATGGGAACTATATCTGCCGCGATACTTACGACCAAAAGGTCCAAGTAAGCATAAAGATTTGATTCCTCGATTCCATGAGTTTTGGCATAAGCCTGTATCAACTTGAAGCCAACTCCGCAACCGCTTAATTCCTTATATGGGTAGTTACAGTCTGCTCTTTTTGCATCCAAAACGGCCACGGCTGCGGGCAATTGATCCCCTGGTGTGTGGTGGTCACAGATGATAAAATCCACTCCGAGTTCAGAAGCCAGTGCAACTTTATCAATTGCTTTGATCCCACAGTCCAGCGCGATGATCAGCGAAAAGCCATTTTCAGCAGCATACCGTACCCCCCGCTCAGAGATTCCATACCCTTCTTTGTATCGATCTGGGATGTAAAAATCAACCTTTGGATAAAAGGTTTTCAAAAAACTGTACATCAGCGCAACCGCAGTGGTGCCATCCACATCGTAGTCTCCATACACCAGAATTCGCTCCTCATTTCTTACTGCTTGTTCGATGCGGTTGACCGCCGCTTCCATATCCTGCATCAGAAATGGATCATGCAACTGACTGAGACTTGGGCGGAAGTAATCCTTTGCCTGTTCGAAACTTTCCACGCCCCGATTGATCAGCATATTGGCCAGGGTAGGATTCACATTGATTTCCTTACCCAGCCTTTCTATGGCTGCTTGGGATGCTTTGGGTTTTTGTTTCCAGACGTACTCCATGAGTTGTAATTACAAAGGTAAAAAGGATAAAAATCCGCTTGTTTGATACTTGGGTGATCCCCTAAAAGCGGACTTTCGGGCCAAAAAGTTTCCCTTTTGAGGGATTCATTCCTTTTTTTGTTTTTGATACTGCCACCAGAAAAATCCCGGAAAAGCCAGAGCTTTCAATTTCCAGTCATTTTTTTCTTTAAAAGTCAAGTTCGAATCCTGATGCACAGCACGATACATTTTCCCTGCCAATAGGCAATGCCCAATCAACAGCACAAATACTATCGAATAAATTATCAGTTCGTTCATGTTGTCAATGAAAAGTCGAAAGGTGAGAAAGTCGCGAGGATTTTCATGAAATATGAATCTGGTGACCCAAATTTTATCACTTTTTAACCTAAATACTGTTTATTTCTTTTGTAAAATCAGTGCAGCCCAATTGTCTTTGGCTGATTGTTTTTTCAGCTCCAATCCCAAAGGCTCAGCGGCTTGCACCAAATCTTCAATGTCTTCGGTGTAAAAGCCGCTTAAAAGCAAAAACCCTTGTGGCTCCAATAGTCCCGCGTAAATATCCAATTCATCAAGGAGCACATTTTTATTGATATTGGCCAGCACAATGTCAAATGGCCCTTGTGGATTTACCTGTCGGATCGTTCCCAATCCCATTCGGGTTTTCAGGCCGTTCAGGTCAAAATTTTCGTTTCCATTGTCAACGCACCAGTCATCAATGTCAAAAGCTTCTACTTTCAGGGCTCCCATTAAATGAGCCATGATAGCTAGAATCCCTGTTCCCGAACCCACGTCCAACACCCGTTTTCCGCCATGGTCCAATTCACCCTGATGCCGAAGCATTTGGAAAGTAGTGGCATGATGCCCGGTACCAAAGGACATTTTGGGATTGATGACTATCTCGTACTTGAACTCAGGCTGAGGCTGATGAAATGAGGCCCTCACATACACAAGGTCTTCTACGGCAATCGGGTCATAATTCTTTTCCCACTCTTCGTTCCAGTTGACTTTAGGCATCAGGCCTTCTGTCAAAGAGATTTGGGCAGGTTCCCGATAATTTGAAATGAGTTCTTCAAATTTTTCCCGGTCAAAATCTGCTTCGGGAGTGTAAGCATCGATTCCTTCCTCGGTCTCAAGGAAGGAATCGAAGCCAATTTCCGCCAGTTCGGCAATTAGGATTTCCCGGAATTCTTCCAGGCACTTTATTTTAAACTCCAGGTAATCCATGAAAATTTAGAATGATTTGATAATGTCCAGGAAGTCTCTTGACTTCAGGGAAGCGCCGCCGATGAGACCACCGTCTACGTCTGGCTTGGAGAAAAGCTCCTGGGCATTAGCCGGGTTGGCACTGCCACCATAAAGGATGGAAGTTTCGCTGGCGATTTCCTTTCCAAATTTGGTCGAAATGTGTCTTCTCAAAGCGGCATGCATTTCCTGAGCTTGGTCAGCGGTGGCAGTCTTGCCGGTTCCGATTGCCCAGATAGGTTCGTAGGCAATCACGACTTTGGAAAAATCTTCAGGACTGAGGTCGAAAAGGCTTTCTGTCAACTGGAATTTGACATTGGATTCGTGTGTACCGGCTGTCCTTATTTCGAGGGATTCACCGCAGCAGAAAATCGGAGTCAAGCCTGCAGCCAGTGCCTGCTTTACTTTTGCAGAAAGTAACTCGTTGGTTTCTTTGAAGTATTCTCTCCTTTCGGAATGGCCCAAAATTACATACTGCACACCAAATGAAGCGAGAATCTTTGCAGAGACCTCACCTGTATAAGCACCCGCTTCCTTGTCTGAACAGTTTTGAGCACCCAAAGCCACGCCAGGTATGCTGCCTATGAGTTTTTTGACCGGAAAAATATGTGGAAAAGGGGGATTGAGCACGGCAATGACGTCTTTTATAGCCTCATCTTTGTACATGTTTACTATTTCGGAGGTGAGCTTTTGACCTTCTTCAAAGGTCATATTCATCTTCCAGTTACCGGCAACGATTTTCTTTCGCATAATAGGATTAAAATTTTGGGGGGTTTGAAAAAAGATTAAGCAGGGGTATTTTGCCTTAAAATTACCAAAAATGTCCAGTTGGGGAAAATTAAATATGATTATCCGAAATTTTGCAAAAGGTCTAAAATGGTGATTAGAAAAGAGATCATCGACCAAGGGCTAGGATAAAACTTCAACAGCGATTGAATTTGGATAGGAATCCTTAATGAATTTACCCACTGGAAGAATTGCGTCTACCCATGAAATTTAACCCGGATGAAAACCCAAAAAGATACTGGTCTCTTGAAGAAGCCAAAGGGAAACTCGAAACCTATTGTGCTTATCAGGAGAGATGTCAGTGGGAAATACGTCGAAAACTTTATGAAAAGGGCATAAAGGGAGATCAGGCTGAGGAATTGATCAGCGAAATGATCACCGCGGATTTTTTGAATGAAGAGCGTTTTGCAAGGTCTTATGCAAGGGGAAAATTCAGGATAAAACATTGGGGGAAGGCAAGAATTACCCGTGAACTGAAAATCAGGGGAATCAGTCCCAGATGCATCCAATTGGGACTTTCCGAAATTGATCCCGAGGAGTATTACGATTCACTTCTAACCCTTGCGGAAAAAAAATGGGGAAAAATATTTGAAAAAGATCCCTTCAAAAAAAACTACAAAGTGATTCAGTACCTGATGGCCAAAGGATTTGAGCAGGATTTGGTGCAGGAGGCGATTTCCAGTTTGGAGTGATCAATAGGCAGTCGCAGTTTTAAGTACAAAGTAATCAGTATGAGTAGGCAGAAGCTTGTGAATAGTAAATAGTGAGTTGTGAGTGGTCAGAAGTTTAAATTGTCAAATATGAATGTCTGCAATGACACCAGTAGGCAAATTAAATTGAAGTAGTATCTATGGAAGTCAAGGTTTGGAAGACTTAGATCCGAAGGATCAAAACAATTCATAACAGGGTCATGAATTGTCAGGGCTCCTTCGGAGCTACAAAAGATGTTAATTTGAAATTTGGTAGAATTTCAAATTTCCCAAATCTTATTCTGCGTTCATCTTTTTGCTGATCACTGTTTGCTACACACTGCCTACTGATCACTGACCACAATCTCCGTCATTATCTTCGCGGAAAGCAACGAAAGAGGAATTCCACCTCCCGGATGCACAGAACCTCCGCAGAAATATAGGTTTTTGATATCCGATGAGAAATTGGCGTGGCGGAGGAAAGCAGCGAACTTATTGTTGGAACTGTTGCCATAGAGCGCACCTTGGGAAGATGAAGTTTTGGATTCAATCGTCCTAGGATCCAAAATTTGCTCCACCTCGATCAAGGGTTCGAGGTCCGTTTTCAGGATACGATTGATTTTGGAAATGATATTTTTCCTGGCTTCACCGATAAGTTCATCCCAATTTTGGCCTTGATTATTGGGCACATTGATCATGGTAAACCAATTCATGCAGTCTCTCGGAGCATCATCCGGCTTGTAAGTTGAAGTAATATTGATGTACACCGTAGGATCATGGTAGATGGTGCCTTTTTTGAAAATATGCTCGAATTCGGTTTTGTAATCCTCCGAAAAGAGAATATTGTGAAGATCCAGCTCAGGGAAATTACGCTTAATTCCCCAGTAAAAAATTAGCGCCGAACTTGATTTGGGTTGTCCAAGCAGCAATTTGGGTTGTTTTTGCTTTTTCAATATGGTCTTGTATGAATTGACCATATCCATATTGTTGACAATGACATCCGCTCTGAATTCCTTTCCTTTTGCCTTTAGGCCAATGGCTATTCCATTTTCCACCAAAATCTCCTCTACACCAGAATTGAAGTAGTAAATCACTCCCAGTGATTTAGCCAACCTATACAAGCTCAAGGTGATCTCATGCATCCCTTTTTTTGGAAAAAAAGCTCCGATGTTGAATTCCAGATGGGGGATAATATTTAACGTCGCTGGAGTTTCGTAGGGATTTGAGCCATTGTAGGTGGCATACCGATTGAAAAGCTGTACGACTTTTGGATGGGAAAACTGCCGTTCGTTAGCTCGATTCATAGTGGAAAAGATCCCAAGCTTTCCCATTTTGAGGTAAGACTTCAAGGCCTGTGAATTGGTCCAAGTGCGAAACCTGTGGAGTGATCGATGCATGAAAAGCGGGGCAAGGTGATCGTAAATAAATGCCGATCGCCTAAGGGCTTCCCGAATATGATCTGCAGGTTCACCAAGTTTCGTTTCCACCTCATTAGCAAATCTATCGAGGTCTGCCCAAGCTTTGATCTGGAGTCCATCTTCCCAAAAATAGTGGCAGGCAATATCCAGTTTCAGGTATTCGAAATGATCCTGGGGTTTCAGACCCGCCAGATGAAAAAGTTCCTCCACCTGATCAGGCAAAGTAAAAAGGGAGGGACCAGCATCGAATCTGTAGCCCCCGATTTCAATTTCCGAAAGCTTTCCACCCGGATAGGCATTGGCTTCAAAAACTTCAACCTGATACCCTTTGAGGGCCAATCGAATGGATGCAGCAATCCCGGCGATGCCAGAACCGACTATCAATGCACTTTTGGTCATGGAAAGAAAATCTTCTGCATAAACTTACAACAGTATGGAGAGTTTGAAAAACCCGTAAAAATTGAAAGTTAGAAGCAAAAAAATCTAAGGATTTATAATTATACAGGGCTATTTATTATCTTTTTAAGAGAAATTCAATTATGGAATTTTAATTTTACCAAGAAAAAATGCATAATCATGGATTTTCATTGAACTTAATGCTGATCATTTTAAATTTTATTGTGAAAAAATATTTTAACATCATTTTATTGTATTCGAATTGCCGTTATATTTATGCAAAAAACAACTAAATCCTATATGAACATATTTAAGACACGATTATTTGGATTGGCGCTAACAGGGCTAATCCTGGCCGGATGTAGCCAAACCGGTACATATGAAACTGCTGACTTGATGAACGAACAAGCGGAAGCAGGAAAAGCAGGTTTCAAAATGACTCCGTTTGGCCCAAGTGATGCAAATGCAAATATTGAAAGTTGTGGCAGTGCCTGCATCAACGATACCACGGCTGATCAATTTGCAACAACAGCAACCACTCCAACTGAACGATGGGGCGGACCTAATAGTGACAAAGATTCTAAAACGCTCAGCGTAAAAGTTTGGAATACACTGACTACTATCGAATACCGGTTTGTTTTAACTACAACAGCCAATCAAGCAGGAAACCTTCAATATTTTGACGAAGCAATTCAAGATTGGGTAAATGCTGGCGCATTAGTTTCAGGCGTTGAAAAAGTTGTTTCGAGACCCCTACCGACAGGCTGGGAAAAATGCCAATTGATTACCGAACAATGGAGACAAACTGGTGGAGGTTCCCCAGCAGCACTTGGTGATGTATCCTATGCTCTGGTTGGCATTTGTACAACTACCACATTGAGTTCAAGTGTATCAGATCCTGTTTGTGAGGATGAGAAGGTTACG
>DATIAI010000059.1:0-3822 GCA_035458065.1 Algoriphagus sp.
GAATACGCGGTATATCGGGAATATGTGCCCGGGTGATTACTCGGGAAGAGTTCCTGAGGATTTTTGTTCTGTTTCTTTTTACTAGTGGTCTTTTGACGGTCATGGGGTGATTATTCAAGTTTTATTAAATGCTAATTTGAGAAGCGGATGATCGACAACAGACGACAGTCAACAGTCCACGGCACGTGACGTTGGAATTAGAATCCTTGGGTAAGAGGATGGTTCGCATCCTGTTGTTGGAGCATGACCAAGTTTGGATTGATCTTATCTCCTAGAATATCTTCCAAGCCGAAGGTCATTTACCTATCCAATAGTTTATGATAAAGTTGGAGGTAGTTGTCTGTCATCGCATCTCTGCTGAATTTGGAAAGGGCATGGGCTCTGCAATTTTCCCGCTTGATGTGGCTGAGATTTTTTACAGCTTCCACAGCTTCTTCCAGGTTCTTTACCAAAAAACCTGTAGCCCCGTCTTCAATCAATTCAGGCATTGAGCCGAGATTGAATGCTATCACAGGAGTACCGCACATCATAGCTTCAGCGACACTGAGTCCAAATGGTTCTCTGAAACTGATGGGATGAAGCAATGCGGACGCCTCTCCCAATAATTTATCTCTGTCTTGCGGCCCCGAGTTCCCTGCATATTCGACAGTATCCCCGTCAATAAATGGCTCTACTTTGCTTTCAAAATAGTTCTGATCCTGAATCAAGCCGGAGATGATGAGTTTTTTGCCCGATTTTTTTGCAATCTGAATGGACTCGTAAGTGCCTTTTTCGGGATGAATTCGGCCAAAGAACAATAAGTAATCCTTAGCTATTTTCTTAAACGTAAATTCAGCGGGATTAATCCCATTATACACTGTTCCGATATACTCAAGCTCCGGATGCCGGTCGGAGTTGCTTATTGAAGCGTAGGCACTGGAACTGTTATATTTTTTGTAAACGGGGACGATTTTTTCCGACGAAAAACCATGGATAGTGGTCAATATAGGAGTCTTAATCAGTCGGGAATAAGTAAGAGGCAGAAAATCAAAATGATTGTGAATCAGATCAAACTTGTCGGCCTGTTCCATCAGATTGCTGATGTGAAGACATTCCCAAACTTTAGGGTCAATCTCCGGGTTTTCGGCATAGCCTTCTTGGGTGACAAATTGAAGTTTGCCTTGTGTGATGGAGTTACCTGTGGCAAACAAGGTGACGTCAATTTTTCTCTCAAGCAAGCCTTCGGCGATATTTGAAGCAACTTGTTCCCAAGGTCCGTAATTCAACGGCGGTGTCCTCCAGGCAATAGGTGATAGGATGGCTATTCGCATGGGATGGATTGGAAAGAAAAGGTGTCAATCAATTTGGCAGTCTAGCCGTGGTGAGGATATTGGATTTATAGAAAAGGAGTGCTAAGGTTTTGCAGCTTTAGAAATCAGCAAGATGCTTTTGCGATCTTTTCTTACTTGGTCCACTCGTTTTATTCTATACGTTCAAATGCCTGCAGGACGCTCAAATATGAAATTAAATAAGCCAAAGAGCTTTCAGCTCCCTGATTTCGGTTGATACCATAGCTTTCTATTCCATCGCAGCAACCCTTTGTTTCAAAATCGAAAAGACTCATCCGCAGGTCATTTTCTCCGAGAAACCACATAAAGCAGGAAAATAATTTAGTGAGGTATTCTTTTTCCTTGGTGATCTGAAAAGCCTGTTGAAACATTAATATCATTGCCAAAGCATCGAGGGGCTGTTGGGCAAACATGGCTCTTTCCCCGTCCTTTTTGTACCAGTTTTCATTTCCAATGATGGAAAGGTATCCGTCTTTCAGAGTGATTTCTGTGAGAAATTCCATGGTTTTAATACCTATCTGGGTGACTTTTTCGTCCTTCAACAGCTCAGCGGCATGCAACATGGCAAGGGGTAAAATACCGTTGTCATAGGCGAAAAGGGATTCAAACCAAGGCCATTTCTCAGAGCTGTTATCCTCGTAGTGCTGAACCAAAACTCCCGTAAGTCTTTTGAGAATCTCCGTCATCCCATCATCAGAAGGGTTAGTTTTGAGATAATAACAAATTCCCAACATGGTATTGGCTATGCCTCTGATGGACTTTATTTTTTCAAAATTTGGAGCTGCGTCAAAAAACACCAGTCGGCCTGTTTGATAATAGGCATCATTTGGCGCATTGGCCAATAAATAGCCCAAGGCCCAAATTGTTCTTCCAAAGGAATCTTCAGACCCAACCTCATCCAGAAATTGCCTGCTGAAACTGAGGAAATTCCGGAAGGTTCCGTCTTTGTTTTGCATGTAATGGATGTAGCTCAGATAGATCGGTGCCAATTTCAAAGCCTGTTTGTCCTTGGTTTGGCAATAAGACATGAGCACCATCAGCAATGCTCTGGCGTTGTCATCCAGGCAATATCCTTCCTTAAGATTGGGAATGCCGTATTTTGCGTGCTGAATAATTCCCGTGTCGTCGGTGAGCCGCACAATATGATCCAGAGAAAAGGGAGGAAGTAAGAGCGGATCAATCAGAGTTTCCGGTTTGAAAATGACCTCAGGATTTGCTTTCAGCACTTCATTCAGGAGGTTCAGATACTTTTCACCGGATTTGGGCCAGGTGATCGTTCGACCATACTCGAATGCATTTTTTCTGATTTTCTTGAGTTCTTCCGGATGATCCAGCAGTTCAAGGAGGATAGTTGAGAGTTCATCAGAATCGTTGAAATTGAAAAATTTCCCACGTCCCTCAGCCAATAGTTCCTGTGCATGCCAATATGGAGTGGAAATCACTGCCGAACCAACCCCAACTGCGTAGGATAATGTTCCACTGGTGATTTGGGCTTCATTTAGGTATGGAGTGATGTAGATATCTGATGCAGATAAATATTTGAACAGTTCCCTTTGGCCAATAAACTCATTCAGAAAGATCACATGGTCTTTGAGTTTGTGGTTTTTTACCAACAATTGAAGGAAGGTCCGGTATTCTTCTCCGGAATGATACAGCACGTTGGGATGTGTTTTTCCCAAAATCATGTAAATGACTTCAGGATGCTTTTCGATCACCTTTGGCAGTGCCCGGATCACGGTTTCTATCCCCTTGTTTCGGCTCAAAATGCCAAAAGTGAGCAGGAATTTTTTGTTTTCGAGCTTAAATTCTTTCTTGGAATCCTCCTGACTGAAGTGAATATCGGGCACACCATGTTCGATGAATTCAATTTTCTCCCGAGGCACCCCGTAAAGGTTTACAAGAAATTCAACTGCTTTATGGCTCATCACCACCACGCGATAGGCCATTTTGCAAATTTGCATGAGGACGGCCTTTTCGGTGTATGAGCTTTTTTCAACGACCGTATGCAGAGTTACCACTAAAGGAATTTCCAGCCTGTGAAGGAGAGGAAGGATATAAATCCCGTTTTGGCCTCCAAAAATTCCAAACTCATGTTGCAAAACACAAAGATCAGCACCGCTTAAATTGATGAACTTAACTGCTTCCAGATAATCTCTCTGATGCTCTTGCCGGATAGTTAACTTGACTTCCTTTGGATAAACATAGGAGTTGTCATGGTCATTCATGGCTACTACATACCCTTCCAGAGGTTCATTTTCGGAAGACGAACTTATTCTCTCGGGGGCAGTCGTTGAAATAATAGAATCAAAAAGATTCTTGGTAAAAATCCCTATACCGCATTCTCGCGGTGGGTAGGTCCCTAAAAATACAATTTTCATTTCTTTTTAAGGTACGAAGAATAAACCGCATAAATTTTTCTTTGGCCATTTTCCGCAGGATGAAGTCCCTGATTCAGAGCATCTAAACCTACCGTTTGAAGTAGGGGGTAGAGTTT
>DATIAI010000060.1:0-3139 GCA_035458065.1 Algoriphagus sp.
CAATTTGATCGTAAAATCTAGCAATTCAACGTCTCCTACCTTTCCATGACCGGGAATGACTCTTTGGACATCCGGAAAAGTAGCTTTTACCTTAGTTACGGTCGCTGACCAAGCAGCGGTATTGGCATCTTCGAGATTGCCGAATCCTGCGCCAAGTGCTTTGATCAGGCATCCTCCAAACAGAACCTGATCTGAAGGAACATAGGTCACGACATTGTCGCGCGTATGTCCTTCTCCTAAGAATTGATTCATTACCCGGAGTTCTCCAACCTCCAGGATCAGTTGATCTTCAAAACCTTTTTCTGGCACCGGAAATCCGGCAGTTCTTGCCAGCGCAATGGTTTTGAGTGAACCATAGGAAGGAACTCCATTCGCATGAAACTCCTTCAATCCGCCCACACAATCGGTGTGAAAATGTGTGGCTAAAACCGCTTTGACTTTGACCATTCGTTCTTTTTCCAACCAAGTGATCAACTCCCCGCTTGCTGCATCCTCTGTCGGAGTATCAACGACCAATGCTTCGTCCCCGTTGATGACGATCATCCCGTTGCAGGCAACCTTGCCAAAATCTTGGGTATTTATATAGCTGATGTGGACAAAAGTATTGGAAGTAAGCTGCTCGATATGGAGCGTTTCGGATTTATAGAGGAATTTGGTTTGTTGAGCGGAAAGGTGATGAACTGCGAAAAACAAAAGGAAGAGGAAACTGCAAAAATTGATTTTCATGAGAAAGGCTTGGTTTGAAAAGCAAGTTACTCGGCTCGTCGAATTCGAACAAGAATTGGAAACCAAGTGTCAGCCTAATTCCGAAAATAAAAATAGACTAAGCCCAGTCGCAAAAAACCACCCATATTGACGCAAACGTATTCATGGAATGGAAACCGTCTTTTTAACTTTGACTAGTCTTAACTTTTAATCTTAAAATCCATGTCCTTCCAAGCCTACCTCGACAACATCCAGTCCAAAACCGGAAAGTCTCCGGAAGACCTCAAAGCCATTGCCACCCAAAAGGGCTTTTTAAAAAACGGGCAGCTCAAACCAGAAGTGAAAGCCGCTCAGATCATCCAATGGCTCAGGGAAGATTTTGAGCTCGGACACGGTCACTCGATGGCGATCTTCGCCTATTTTAAGGGAAAGACGAAATAGTCCACAGACCAGTGACGACGGTCGAATGATGGCCAGAATATGGTTTTTCTAAGTCCTGTTTCCTCCACAAAAGGAAAATGCCGTAGGCATGAAAGATTGACTTGCCAGCCAATTTATTGGCTGGATTAGATGAATAGATTTTTTTGAAAATGCCTTTAGACATGGCCGATAGTTTATGTACTGGCTCTTTGGGAATCCAAAAAATCAATGGTTTCCAAATCTGCTGTTGACCGGCGTCCGTGGACTGATGACAAAAGACCCATTTTTATGAAACTTTACTTTTGGCAACATTGTTGCAAATACTGTTCAACCTTTGGCTTCAACCTCTTATTTCTTTCTTTTTCCTTTTCTTTTAATCTGAAACCATGAAAACCAACCCCTCATACGACGTCATTATCATTGGCGGGAGCTATGCCGGACTTTCTGCTGCGATGGCTTTGGGCCGCACGCTTCGCAAAGTATTAATCATCGACAGCGGCCAACCCTGCAACCGACAGACTCCGCATTCCCATAATTTTCTGACCCAAGACGGAAAGACTCCAGCCGAAATTGCCGAGACGGCCAAGCAGCAGGTTCTCGCCTATCCTACCGTCGAGTTCCTTGAAGATCTGGTCATACAAGCCAATACCTATGAGCAGGGATTTGAGGTTAAGACCCAATCCGATCAGATTTTCCATGCCAAAAAGCTCTTTCTCGCCTTTGGGATAAAAGACGAATTCCCCGACATTCCCGGTCTTGCGGCATGCTGGGGAATCTCGGTGATCCATTGTCCTTATTGCCACGGCTATGAATTTCGGGGGAAAAAGACCGGGATTTTGGCGAATGGAGCGCGTGCATACCACCTTGCCACTTTGGTGTCCAAGCTGACCGATCAGCTCCAAATCATCACCACAGATCCGGGGGACTTCAGTCCCGAGCAGCGGGAAAAGTTAGACAGAAACGGAATTCGGATTCTGGAAAAAAAGCCTTTGGAAATTCTTCACAAGGACGGAATGATGCATCAAGTTCTTTTCAAAGACGGCTCAAAAGAGGCTTTTGATGCGATCTATACGGATATGCCTTTTTCCCTTCCCGAAAATCTGATGAAAAGTCTCGGCTGCAAAGTTACCGAAGCGGGCAGAATTCAGGTGGATCAATTCCAGCAGACTACCATTCCCGGAGTGTACGCTGGTGGAGATTGTGTGAATCCCCTTCGTTCGGTAGCTGCTTCCGTTGCCGCCGGCAATCTCGCCGGAGCCATGATCAATCACATGCTTTCGGCTGAGGAATTTTAAGCAGACCATCGGAAAACCACTATTTTTCAAACCTATTTAATCAAACCCCAGACTTAAATGAAAGTAGAAACCCATACGATCAAAGACATCAGAATCGCAGAAATCGTGTCTGACGAACTGATTATCAAGACAGCTGAAGATGGTTTGGATTTATTGGGAAATCTGTATTACCAAGACTTTGACAAGATCATCATTCAGGAAAAGAACATCACTCCTGAGTTTTTCGACCTGAAAAATGGAATGGCTGGAGAAATCCTTCAAAAGTTTTCCAACTACCGTGTGCAGTTGGCGATCGTCGGAGAATTTTCTCCGTATTCAGGGAAAAGCATTCGGGATTTTATCTTCGAAAGCAATAAAAACCGACAAATTAACTTTGTCAATTCTACCTCAGAAGCCATTCAGGCACTTTTAGACAAATAATTAGGAGCACCGAAACCAACACTAAAACCTTGGAAAGGAAATTAACAATCTTCATTGCCACAAGCCTGGACGGCTACATCGCCCAACCGAACGACGACCTCAGCTTTTTGAAGATGGTGGAGCAAGAGGGCGAAGACTATGGTTACGCTGACTTTACGGCGACAATCGACACCATCATTCTCGGGAGAAAAACATACGATTGGGTGAAGCGGGAGATTGGCTCCTCACACTACGACAATGGGGAAAGAGATGTCTATGTCATCACCAGAACAGAAAAACCCAGCGTCGGCCGAACCATA
>DATIAI010000061.1:0-8868 GCA_035458065.1 Algoriphagus sp.
CGAGGAGGTCATTTACTACGCAAAAGCTAATCCCCAACTCCAAATCAAAGCATATTGGGACAAAAATGTAGCTGCTGAAACCGAGCAGCCTTTAGAAAATCTTTCGTTTCACAAAGTCAATGACAAAACATTTCTCCAAGACATGGCAACTTGCAAAGGATTGGTTTGCACAGCGGGGTTTGAGTCTGTCTGTGAGGCCATGTATCTGGGGAAACCTGTCATGATGATCCCCGTGGCAGGACAATATGAGCAGGCATGTAATGCTTTGGACGCAGATGCTTCGGGGATAGGAATTGCTTCAGAAAATTTTGACTTCGCAAAGCTGGAAGGAGTACAAAAAAAGGATGCCGAAGCTTCCCGAAAATTTCAGGAATGGCTCGATTCTTGGCCCGAACTGATTAGATCCTTGGTTTCAGAAAGTGAAAAGAGAAATTCCAGGTTTAATCAACCATTATCCCATAAACCAATACCTGCACTTAGCTAGCATCCCAATTCTTTTCTTTGCTGCGGAGTCAAGTCTTCGATTTTCACATAGACTTCCTTCCCATCTTTTTCCATTTTGACATAGGGAAAGTCAGCCCGCTTCACCCTTCTTCTCTCCTCAAAGGAAAGCCCATTGTACTTTGCCTCTAAGGTTCTATATAGTTTTTGTTGTTCTAAGATCTCCAAGTTTACAGGCTGTGCGAAAAGCCGATTTTCATACGCTCTAGTCTGGTATTGCCCATAAAGTGTGAGGTATTCTTTCAGGTCGTCGCTTTTTAATTCGGTGGAAGGTACAAGGGAGTAAACTACACCCTCGTCTCCGCTATTGCTTACTGTTCGTGCGGCGATTTTTTCAGAGGAATTTTGCGAGGAGCCTCCGTTTCTTGGGATATCCGAATCTGGGGAAATTGGCTCCTTCAGACTTCTTTTCCTCTTATCCGAGGACTGAGAATACTCGTTACTTAGCTCCTTGTACAAACTATCTAGTAAAGCCTTTTCTTCCTGACTTTTCTGATCATAGATTGTCCCGGAAGTTCTCAGATTTTCATATCGGGCATTTTTCTGAAGATAGGCTGTGTTTGGATCAGGATATCTGGAAATATCCTTTCCCCAAGTCACTCTTCGTTGGGTCAAGGTAACAGTATCACTAGTGTCAAGAGGTTTGCGGCCCGGAGAGTTTGGGCCAAACAGCTGATCGTAATATGCGTCGCTATAAAGATGAACTTGGAAGGGTTGGGGAAATTGCTCAGACCTGGCATTCGACTTTACACTGGACTGGTAAAAAAACACAAAATCAGAAGCTTCAAAGTCTTTCAGTTTCTCATTAGAGCTTACTACACCATCAATCCACAAAGCATAGGTTTTATTATCCATCCAGCTATCAAACAAATCCTGATCGGGATGCGCTTTTTCCTTGGGTTTAATTGGAAAAAAAAGCCCCTCTTTTTCTTTGTCAGTGAGCTGATAATAGGTCTTATGAGTGTACTTCATGTCAGCATCTTCTACAAGGATGTAGGCATTTTGGTAATAATCCTCCTGATCTTTCTGCCACGTAACTACTTGCTTTTGCTTGGTTTGACCTTGATAAACCACCTTTCTTATCTCATTCTCCCTTAAAACCTCCTGAACATCAGCTAAAAAACCCATTTCCACTTCAGGATCTGCAGCAATCCGAGCAATCGTATTTTCATTATTATTTGATTCAATCAGCTCAGCCAATTGAGATAATTCGACAATTTGCCCATCGACTTCTAGTTTTCCATCAGCTCCCAGTAAGATTTGGATTTCTTTTTCTTTGATTTCAGTATCCATATCAACCGCCAAGCTATCCTTACTTTCTTCTCCCTCTTGAGAAGTTACTTTTTCACTAAAAACATAAACCAGACCTGCAAAAACAGGGATTACCCCAAGAATTAAAATCCACTTGGTCGAATTGGCTGTTTTTCGTTTCATCATTTCAAATCGTTTTTTAGTGAGTGAAAAATTCAGACTACTCGCCAATCCTGGACTTTTCTCCGGAAGCATCATGGCCAGCAGTAAACTTTTGTATTGAACTAATGGAGTGATTTGCAATGCCGCCTCATCGGCAATGAATTCATGATTGAGTTTGATTGCCTGCCTGGCCAAATAAAGTCCCGGATGAAACCAAAATATTACCAGCAATCCCTCCATCAAGAGATTGTCCCAGGAGTGACGCCCATGGACGTGGGCTTGCTCGTGAGCAAAAATTGACTCTGTCAATTGGCCTTTCTCCAAATAATCCTTGGCAACAAAAATGTAGCTCAAAAAGGAAAAGGGAAGTTGCTGCTCTTTCAACAAAACCAGGGTTTCACCACGATAACGCACATGGACGTTACGGTTGATTTTGTCGATTAATAAATTGATGTTTCGAATAAACCGAATCAAAAAAACCAGGGTAACTACTTCATAAACTATCCAAAAAATCAGATTCCAATCCGTCGGTTCCTCTACAAAAACTTCCGCTGAGCTTGATTCCGAAGTCAAATCCGGATAAGATTCAACTTGAAAGTCTTGGCTCGTAGCAAATTCCTGACTTACAACCTGAGGAGTGATCGTAACTTCTTCCGCTACCTCAATCTCCAGCAACGGAATGAAAAATGAACCAAGGACAGCTGCCAAAAGGTAAAACCTATTGAACCTGTAAATAGCCTCCCGCTGAAAAATCAAGCGATGAACCAGCAACAAAATAAGGAGACAGGCGACGGATTTGAGGAGGTAGAGAATCATTGCTTTTTCTTTAGCTGGTCATCGATAATTGCTTTTAATGCTTCCAATTCCTCCTGAGTCAGTTCAGCTTTTTTAGTGAAAAATGAAGCAAACTGAGCTGGAGAATCATTGAAGAAATTCTTGATCAAGCCCTGAATGTGCTTGGCAAAGTAGTTTTCTTTAGAAACTAAAGGGAAATACTGCCGTGATTTTCCCAAGGAATCATAGCCCACAAAATTCTTTTCCTGCATCCTGGTCAAAAGCGTGGAAATCGTTGTAGTCGCTGGCTTAGGTTCAGGATAAGATTCGAGCAAATCCTTCATAAAAGCACGCTTTAGCCTCCACAGGTGATTCATCAGTTCTTCTTCAGTTGGGGTAAGTTTCATAGCCTGGAATTTCAGTACTCTACAAATGTAGAAGAATAGTTTTATTCTACAACTGTAGACAATAAAAAATAAAAATTATTTATCTAACAACTTTGACTGTTAACCAGTTGGATTTACAATACTGAGTCTACACTCGTTTTGGAAACTGAATTCTGAAGAGAGTTTGTACAAAAAAAGAGGATGATCTTCATTCCCCTTCCAACTAAATCTCTTGTGGAATTTGAAAAAAAATAGGGTGCCATTCGTAAACAGAAATATTCATTTTAGACTTTAATTCTATGAAAGTGATAATTTCGAAACTTGCTCAAGGAAGTGAAAGCACATGTCAGCTGAAAATATACGATTACAGGAAGATAAGGAGCGGATAAAGTTTTGGAAAAAATGGGGTCCATACCTTACCGAACGCCAGTGGGGTACCGTCAGGGAGGATTATAGCCTCGATGGAGCCGCCTGGGAAAATGTTACCCACGAAGATGCCAGGAGTAAAGCCTATCGATGGGGAGAAGAAGGAATTGGTGGAATATCCGATTACAAACAGAAACTTTGTCTGGCTTGGGCATTTTGGAATGGAAAAGATCCCTTTATCAAAGAGCGACTATTTGGACTGACCGGAAATCAGGGAAATCATGGAGAAGATGTAAAAGAAATCTACTATTACCTCGATTCCACGCCGACTCACAGCTACATGAAGATGCTCTACAAGTATCCTCAGGAGGAATTTCCATACCAAAAACTAGTCGATGAAAACAAAAAAGCCGGTAAACTTCAGGACGAATATGAATTGATCGATACCGGAATTTTTGATGAGGATCGATACTTTGACATTTTCATCGAGTACGCCAAGAATGACGTAGAAGACATCGTTTCTATAGTAACAGTCCACAATAGAGGACCAGAATCTGCCAAGATTACCCTAATGCCAACTATTTGGTTCCGGAAAACTTGGTTTACAGGACATGAGCCTTTCATGCCCAAAATCACCTTACTGGACGACCACTCCATCAAAGCTTTCAATCCCAAATCAGGAAATTACATTTTTACCTTTTGCAGTAATACCGACTTGGTTTTTTGCGATAATGAAACCAACCGGGAAAAGCTGTATGGAATCCCAAACGAACGCAAATTCACCAAAGACGGGATTAATGATTTCATTATTTCCGGTGATCGGTCGCGGTTAAATCCTAAAAATTTTGGGACGAAAGCCGCCGCAATTTATGAATTGGAAATCCCGGCCGGTGGAAGCAAATCGATCAAAATGCGGATGCAACATCAGGTCGAAGAAAATCCTTTGGATTCCTGTCATGAAAGCATGGATCTGCGAAAAAAGGAAGCAGATGAGTTTTATGGCGCCATCCAGCAACGGGTCACAGATCCTGATCTGAAATCCATCCAAAGACAGGCATTTTCCGGGATGATGTGGTCCAAGCAGTTTTATTATTACGATGTCAACCGCTGGCTGGAAGGTGACCCAGGTCGCTATACCCCTCCGGAAATGCGGAAAAAAGGCCGAAACCATAACTGGCGTCACCTTCAGAACTACGACATCATCTCCATGCCTGACAAATGGGAATATCCATGGTATGCGGCTTGGGATCTAGCTTTTCACTGCATTCCTATTGCCCGGGTAGATCCGGAATTTGCTAAGCATCAGCTTTTGCTACTCCTAAATGAGTGGTACATGCATCCCAACGGGCAAATTCCAGCTTACGAGTGGAATTTCTCGGATGTCAATCCACCTGTGCATGCTTATGCCGTTCAGCGCGTCTACCAGATAGACAAAAAAATGAATGGCGGCAAAGGCGACCAGGAATTTCTGGAGCGCGCGATGCACAAGCTCATGCTCAATTTCACTTGGTGGGTTAACCGTAAGGATTCTGAAGGAAACAACATCTTTGAGGGCGGCTTCCTAGGTTTGGATAATATTTCCCTCTTTGACCGAAACCACGCGCAGTATTATCAGGGAAAACTCGAGCAGGCTGACGGAACCTCGTGGATGGCGATGTTTTCACTCAATTTGCTGCGAATCGCCTTAGATTTATGCGAATTCAACACCGTTTACCAGTTTAGTGCGACGAAATTTCTGGAGCATTTCCTGTATATCGCCGGTGCGATGAACAACATTTCCGCAGAACACATTTCTCTTTGGGACGACGAAGACAATTTCTTTTACGACATCTTTCATTTAAAAGGAAAAGAGGCTAAAAAACTGAAAGTCAGATCTATAGTTGGATTGATCCCGCTTTTCGCAGTGGAGCCAATCCGGGAAGATTTGTTTGACAATCTACCTGAATTCAAAAAGCGACTTGACTTTTTCTTGAGAGAAAAACCCAAATTAGCGGCTTTAGTATCCAGCTGGATTCAGCCTGGCTATGATAAGAGAAGGCTGTTTTCTCTTCTTCGAGGGCATAGGATGAAAAGTGTCCTACACCGCATGCTGGATTCGGATGAATTCCTGAGTGATTACGGCATCCGATCCCTGTCCAAATATTATGAAAAGAACCCCTATGCGATGAAAATCAACGGGGACACACTTTCTATCAAATATACCCCCGGTGAGTCCGACACCAGGATGTTTGGAGGCAATTCCAACTGGAGAGGTCCGATCTGGTTTCCTATCAATTTCCTGATCATCGAATCCTTGAAAAAGTTTGACTTCTACTATGGAGGTGATTTTTCAATTGAATATCCAACCGGATCGGGCAATTTCCTGACTATGGACATCATCGCCAAAGAACTCTCTCTGAGGTGCATGAGGATTTTCATGAAGGATAAAAACGGAAATCGACCGATGTACGGAAAGAATAAGAAATTCCAGGAGGATCCCCACTTCAAGGATCACATCCTGTTCTACGAGTACTTCCATGGGGACACCGGCAAAGGACTAGGAGCATCCCATCAGACGGGCTGGACTGGATTGGTAGCGGAGATGATTCACAAGTATTACAAAATCAACGAGCCTCATCACGATGTCACTACTCCCCTATTTAGAAGCTAACCGGATCGAGGCAGGATGTGATGAAGTTGGAAGAGGCTGCCTGGCCGGCCCAGTGGTAGCTGCGGCGGTGATCCTTCCATTTTCTTATCAAAATCCCTGGATCAATGATTCCAAAATGCTGGGAAAAACCCAACGGGAAGACCTAGTTGAAGAAATCAAAGACAAATCCATTTCATGGGCGGTTGCGGAAGCAAGTGTGGAGGAAATCGATAAGATTAACATTTTGAATGCCTCTTTTCTAGCCATGAAGAGAGCCATTCTTAAACTTGAAGTGAACCCGGAACACTTACTTATTGATGGCAATCGATGGAAATCCGACCTCCTATATTCACATACCTGCGTGATCAAAGGAGACAGCAAAATTGCCAGCATTGCAGCGGCTTCCATTCTAGCAAAAGTCTATCGGGATGAACTGATGGAAAAATTAGCATTGGACTTTCCCTACTACGCATGGGAGCGAAATGTCGGCTATCCGACCAAAGCGCACAGAGAAGGAATCGAAAAATTTGGAAGTACCATCTGGCACAGGAGGAGTTTTCAATTACTGCCTAGGCAATTGGAGTTGGAATTAAATCAAAAAAGCCGCTGAGGAATCCCCAGCGGCTTTTGGTCTATTTTAAGGGTGTATTATTTCTTTATTCTCTCGAAGATCAATTTACCTGAGGCCGACTTTTGGCTGATGGGTTGAAGAACCATTTTCTGGTCTGTAAACTCAATGATTTTGGCAAGTCGGTCTCCTTTTTCTTCATGAATCAGAAGCATGTTGCCATCTGTTAGTTCGATTTTTACTTCTTTTTGTACGATGGTCTGATTTTCAAAATCAGTGAATTTCAGCACATCTCCCTCCACAAACTCATACACGGTATTTTCCAAGCGGTATTTTATCCTGGCGTCCATGCTGGCCCTTTCAATTGCATTGGCAGTTTGATATTGGGAGGAATGGACAATCTTCTCGATTCCGTCAAAATGGGTCAATTGCCAGCTGCCGATCAGTTGTTTGTACTCAACCTGATTGAATAACGCTGCCCAAGTCAGCAAAAAGGAGGTGATGAGGGATAGATGCATAATGTTCTATTCGCAATAATTTTGCCAGTTTGAAAATCAGCACAAAGGCCGAAATCCGATGCCAGCATTTAAAGTAATTCTTTCAATATCAACCCAAACTTAGCTCCTAATCTGGAATTGCAATACCACTCAAATCCAACAGCTTAGCTTTGTAAACAAAGTGCTGATAATCTTTTCCTCCGAATAAAATCAACTCAATTCTTTCAGCTCGCTGAACGCTGTAAGGATAGAAATTGCATTTACAAAAAAGTCTTCCTCTCATAACTGAAAGGAAGACTTTTCATTTTGAAGTTTAAGGAATTATCACATCTCCTTCATCTCTCCCACCACTTTGGTAATGGTCTGCTTGGCATCACCGAAGAGCATCAGACAGTTGGGATAGCCAAAAAGCTCATTTTCCACACCTGCATAACCTTTGCCCATACTTCGTTTGGAGACAATTACGGTTTTTGCTTTATCGGCATTCAATATTGGCATTCCATATATTGGGCTTTGTGGATTTGTTCGGGCAGCCGGGTTGACCACGTCATTTGCTCCTACGATCAGAACCAGATCGGTATTCGGAAACTCATCATTGATGGCTTCCATTTCGATCAACTTATCGTAGCTGATATTTGCCTCGGCCAGGAGTACGTTCATATGTCCGGGCATTCGACCTGCTACGGGGTGAATAGCAAACTTGAAGGAGATGTTTCGCTTTTCGCACTGCTCCATCAGTTCCCGGATTACGTGCTGAGCCTGTGCCACTGCCATACCATACCCAGGCACCACAATCACAGAAGAAACAGAGTCAAACAACATGGCTGTCTCTTCCACTCCGATTTCTTTGATGACGATTGCAGGGCCATCTTGTCCACCTGTGGCAACAGTCTGACCAAAACCTCCCAATAGTACATTGGTCAAGGAGCGGTTCATTGCTTTACACATGATCTGGGTGAGAATGATACCCGAAGCACCCACCAAAGATCCTGCAACGATCAAGACGTTATTGTTCAGAATAAAACCCGTGGCACAGGCAGCCATACCTGAGTAGGAATTCAGCAGGGAAATCACCACAGGCATATCTGCTCCTCCGATCGGGATCACCGTGAGCACTCCCAAAAGCAGGGATATTCCGATCAAAATTCCAATAAACACCAAATTGGAAGGGTCAATGAAAACCAATACAGCTGTTACGATAAAAGCTATCAGCAATAAGAGGTTGATCATATGCTGACCACTGAAAGTGATCGGCTGTCCGGAAACTTTCCCATCCAACTTAAGGTAAGCGATCATTGAACCCGTAAAGGTCACTCCTCCAATTAGAACCGAAATTATAATACTGGTGAGGTTGACAGCATCCAAGGATTCCAGGGATGTGCCGCTTTTCAGAAAATAATCCGAAAGCGCAACAGCAAACGAGGCTAAACCACCAAATCCATTGAAAAGGGCTACCATTTCCGGGATTTTGGTCATGGCAACTTTGGTAGCATAATAGATTCCTATGGCTGATCCAATAAGGATACAGATGAATATCTCCAGAAATGTAATCACATTGATCGTCAACAGGGTTGCGACGATTGCAATCAACATTCCAACGGCGGAAAGCATATTTCCCCTTCTGGCATCCTTGGTTTTTCCCAGCAACTTTATCCCCATGATAAAAAGCACGGAGGCTACCAGGTAGGCAATTTGTATGGCTATACTCATTTCTTCTTAAACATTTTAAGCATA
>DATIAI010000062.1:0-8904 GCA_035458065.1 Algoriphagus sp.
GTTCATTGATCAGTCACAGTGTTGATTGACCATTCGCGGTAGGCAGGGTGTTAGTAATTGGAGATAAGTTGTAAGTCCTTAGGTGTACCTATTTAGCCAATTACTACAACTCAACACTCACCCTTAACCGCTTACTATAAACCATAATGGTTGCCACTTACTACTAACTATTTACCACTAACTATTTACCCTTACCACCCACTGATCACTGAGACAGAACACTTCCTACTGTTCCAGGGTCTTTGACCAATCTGAATCCAACATTGGAAGTTCCCGAATCAAAGGAAGTTCCCTGTCTTGCAGATGGTCGATAATTGACACAATAATTAGCCGCACAGAGATAAGAGCCACCTTTGATGACGTGCTCCATTGCGTAAGGATTATCCGGATTATAGCAGGGGTTCATTCCAGCGTCCAGTTTAGGAGCCTGGCCGGCAAGTCTGGCTAATTTCAAAAAGTCATACCAATCGGAGGTGAGTTCCCAGACATTTCCGATCATATCGTACAGCCCAAAAGAATTGGGAGCAAATGTGCCCACCGGTGATGAACCAATAAATCCATCAGTTCCGTCATTTTGGTGGGGAAAAACTCCCTGGAAAGTGTTGGCCAAATATTGACCATTCGGATTTAGCTCGTCGCCCCAGGCAAATCGTTTTCCATTCACTCCCCCACGTGCTGCAAATTCCCATTCAAACTCTGTTGGAAGTCGTTTACCTACCCACTTGGAATAAGCTTCGGCATCTTCAAAAGCAATATGAACGACCGGATGGTTTTCTAGCCCTTCGATTGAACTACCTGGGCCTTCCGGATGCTTCCAGCTGGCACCATTGACCCATTTCCACCAAAGAGAAATGTCATTTGTGGGTACCGCGTAGGGTGGTGGGGCAAAGACCATGGAACCTGGAACCAAAATGGATTCATCCGGTCTGGGTGTGCCAGGAGGTAGCTGCTTTTTAAGTTCTTCCCATTCCGGTTTCCGTTCAGCTACGGTAAGGTAATTGGTTGCAGCTACAAATTTGGCAAATTCAGCATTGGTGACTTCGTGCGTATCCATCCAAAATCCTCGCACTTCTACTTCCACGGCAGGTTTTTCGGCTGGATAGGCTTCCTCTTCATCGGTTCCCATGATAAATTTTCCACCTGGGATCCAAACCATACCTGATTCTTTTTGAGGCGGTTCAGGCTCAGAAAAGGTAATCCTGTCACTGTATTGGGAAGTTTCCTCTATTTCTTTTTTGGGTGAATTGCAGGAAAAGACTAAGCAAAGAGGAATGAGGAAAGAAAATGATGTTTTTACCGATGGAATCATATCGGAAATTTAGAGTAAAAAGTAAATTTTACCCAAAGAAGTTTGATCACAATGAATCAAACCTCTACCATTTGCAATTTTGCTTCGACTTTTTTGCGAAGCTTATTGAAAAATTGTTTTCGTTCTTTTTCACCAGTTCCGCTGATCAAAGTGGATCTTTTCATCAGGTTTTCAAGGTTTTTAAACATTGAATCGTTGAAGTTTTTGTCCATCGAGCCTATGAAATACATCACGCTGTGGTTGAGATAGGTGATCTTGGATTCTCCCAACTCAGCCATGAAGGTATTGTCACCCAGGACAATTTCATTGAGATACATTTTGTATTCGGCGCTGTCTTCTGTAGGTGGGTGTCCCAAAATTGATTTTCTTCCGGTTTCTGCCATTTTTTCCAAATGATCAATCACTTCCAGTACACAGCGGTATAGGGTTAATGTGTCTTCGGCATATTTTATCAGGCCCATTTCATGGTAAACTTCA
Source organism: Algoriphagus sp. (assembly GCA_035458065.1). Taxonomy (GTDB): domain Bacteria; phylum Bacteroidota; class Bacteroidia; order Cytophagales; family Cyclobacteriaceae; genus Algoriphagus. The sequence goes on from DATIAI010000062.1 coordinate 1,787, forward strand.
ATTTGGCGTAGCGTGGTGTTGAGTCCTTCCTCATTCCAGATTTCAGAAGTAGGTACCCTGTTGTAGATTTTGATCGTTTTTTGGGTGATTTCCCGGTACTTTTCAAAATGGTTGTCCTCAATAGCGAATTTGGAATTTTTCAGGTTATCAAAAAGTAAAATGGATTTCATCCAAAAGAAGAACTTAAACCCTGCCAAAGCAGGATGATAATAATGGTGGAAAGGAGGCATGTCTTTGACCAGAAAGTAAACATGCTTATGACTAAAACTATTGACCAGATTAAGTTGTGACAGTACATCCTCCATCCATTCCATAAAACTGTTATCCAGATAGGAATTCGTTTTCCCCTGAAACATGATGGAATTTGAATTCATACTGAAGTATTTGTCCAAAGAGACGTTAAACCGTTGGCAGAGGATTCTGAGCTCCTCAAAATCTAAAAGCTTTTCTCCACGGATCCTCCTGTAGGCACTGTCCATACTTACGTTGAGAGTCTCGGCCACTTCATCAACCAAAGATGCATAGGAGGGAATTGCTGACTTGAGGCTATGGAAAAACTGAGCCTGGATTGAAGAAGAAATCGTCATATCGGGTGTAGATCAAAAGTTCATACTCATAAAAATGTAATTCAATGTATAAAAAGTTAAATACAGTTTCAATAGCTTAGCGAATATAATTTTGACACTTTGATCAAACTATTAAGTATATTTTGAAAACAACTAAAAAATCAAAATAAAAAGAATAAAAGAATAAATTGCCTTTAAATCTGATTGGACTTTTCTAATTTTGCTTAATCATCTTCGGCAAGGAATAAAAAAGGACTTTTGGGATTCAAAAAATTGTTGAATCCAATCAAATTATTTTTGAATTTGTTAAGGTTGGAAAGGGTGGAATTCAGCGTTTCATTCCTTTTGGCCCTAAATCTTACCGGGATTTTTGCCAAAACGCCTTCTTGGTTTTTCTTTTTTAAGACTAGCTCCCAAACCTTACCCCAAAATTCCCTTTACTTCAGGATAGATTTTCGACCTTTTGCTTAAATGATTGAAGTAATTTTTCTTCATTTGGTCCGTTACTTCAGCATCTCTGGGTGGTAGGGTATCAAAGAGCCAATCCCATAAAATTGTACTGAAACTGTAGCCGCATTGTGGATACCGAGTATGGTGAAGAATATGTGCTCTTTGAATTTTTGGAAAAAGATATCCACCAATCGGCCGATGAAGCAGGTAATGCAGAAAATTGTAGAAAATGAATCCAATAATGAAACCGGCGAAAAAAGTAAAGCTGTTGTTGAGATAAACAGCTGTACCTAATATCAAACATCCTAATATCCCGACTAAAAAACGGTGCAGCCAGGTAACTCTTAGATCACTTGGATTTTGATGATGTTGGTGGTGGTGAAAGAGCTCATCCTTTTTCCCGGGAACGATTAACTCATGCATCAGAAACCGGTGAATCACATATTCGGTGAAAGTCCATAGTAGCCAACCTGCCACTAGCAACGTGATGAAATAGCTGAATGGATTCTCCCAGGCATTTGCCAATATCAACAGACAGATTTCGAAGAATAGAATTGATTGGATGCAGATCTGGAGATTGTTTTTGGAATTTGAGGTTGAATTTTTCATGGCGTGAAAAGTTTTTGGTAAAACTATTCCCCCACGCTCCCTTATAATAATTCAGTTCAATTGGTCAAATTGGTGACTTTTGTCCAAAACAATATTTAGAATCAATCTGTCAGGCCAATTGGTTGTTTTTGCCAAATCCCCTGAAACTGATGTACTTTTTTAGGTTTTTTGCTAAAGAGGATTTCAAAAAATCCAAAAAAAAAAGCGGTCCTGACATGATCTGGACCGCTCATTTGAGTATTACTTGGAAGATTACTTTTCGGTATCAGCAGCTGCATGAAGCTTGCCCAATTCCTGATCAATAGTCCATAGGCCAATTCCTTCTTCGCCGATAATTTCGAACAGTTCCAAAGCTCTTCTGGACATGGTTTCCTCTTCACGCTGTTCGGTAACATACCACTGCATGAAACTGAAAGTGGCGAAGTCTTTCACCGAAAATGCATGATCAACAATACTGTTGATGGATTTAGTAACCTTTATTTCATGCTCCAATATCAATTCAAACACTTCTCTGAGAGAATTGAAATTGTGGCGGATCCCCGTGATTTCGGGTTGAATGGCATGCCCTCCAGCTTCGTTCACATATTGGAAGATTTTCATCATGTGCATTCTTTCCTCATCAGCGTGAGTGTACAAGTATTTGGCAGCATTTGCATAACCCATCATATGACACCAAGATGCCATGGATAAGTAATAGGCAGAGGATTTGCCCTCCATTTCTACCTGCTTATTGAGAAGTGCTTCAGTATCGGGAAGTAAGGAACGCTGTAGCGTTACGATTTCTTTCTGTTTCATAGTTGATAAAATTTATTACTTAAACTTAACGAAATCGGGGGGTATTTTGTCCCAGAAAAGGATTATTGAAGGAAAATTTAGAATGGATTTAATTTAGGCCATTTCCGATTATCTGGAAAGCGGAGTTGGAATTACCGGAAGACTTTCTTCTCCGGTTTCATTGACTGATTGTACGGCAAAGAAATAATTGTCCTTGGAATATGGTAAGGTCAGCGTCGTCTCCGTTGTAAAGAATTTCTTTTCCCACATCGGCGAAGAAGTCTCCCGCATCAATACGTAATAGCCTTTCACTTCACCAACGACAGGAGCTTTCCAAAGTAAAATCGATTTGTTGCTTAGGCCGCGAACATCAATTTTCACTTCTTCAGGCATTCCGGCAGAATTAGCAAGAGAAGCTGCCGCAGCTAAATTCACAGCTGAGACTTTTCTCAAGTATTCAAAATCCATGAATTCGGGCAGATCACCGTATTGAATGCCGTTTTCTACGCGGACATTTTCATGCTGATGGTAGAAGTTTTCGTTCATTTCGGACATCCGCACTGCTGTAAATCCATTTCTAAGAAAAGAAGTTTGGTCTCCTCCTCTGAGAAATCTGTCACTTCTGTAGATCAATTTTATCTCCATCTGATCCACATATCGCTCACCGACTTCTTTGATATATCGGGCAAGTTGTCGGGATTTGCTATCGTTATCTGCATTGATTGAGCGACGGGCGGCTGCCTGCTGCTCGGTTTCTGAAAGAGGAATGGTTTCTGAAAAAACCCGCAGTTTGGTATTGTCGCTGATATTTGTTTCAGAAGAGTTGCTGTTGCCGATGATATCATTGTTGAGGACTCCGGCAATGTTCCATCCTTCAGACTTGGCTTTATCTGCCAGATAAGTTGCTCCTTTTAGCCCTTGTTCTTCCCCGGTAAATGCCACAAAAAGAATAGTCGCGGAAAATTCCATTTTGGCCATCACTCGGGCAAGCTCTATCACGGCTGCTACTCCGCTGCCATCATCGTTTGCTCCCGGAGCTCCGCCTGTAGCATCCATAACATCCTTATTTCGGGAATCCAGGTGTCCTGAAACAATGAAAATCCGATCATCAGCTGGATTGCTTCCTTTGAGTGTGGCGATTACGTTGGCAACTTTTGAATCTGACGTGATTCTGCGGCCATCCGCCGGAATGACAAATTCTTCGATTTCGGCTGTCATCCGTCCATTGGAAGCTTTTGCAAAAGTGTTGAACTTGGATAAAACATACCGCTGGGCTGCTGGCATTCCGTTTTTGTCATCTGTGCTCAGTGTATGTCTGGAATTGAAGGCAGATAAATCATAAATGTATTTTTTGAGGGAGTCGGATGAAACCTCAAAAACCATTTTTTCAATTTTGGGAATTCGATTTATTGATGTTTGGGCAATAATGCCCCAGCAGATGAAGCTTAGAAAAAGGGTAAATAAAATTTTGCGCATGGTGAGTTTGGTTTTAACCTTAACCCTAAATTTATCCCATAAGGTTTTATCCCAACTGAAATTTTACATGAACACCTTCTCACTTCCCAAAAAAGGCGAATACTCTGGCTACTTTGATACCTACATTTCCAAAGTGCCTGATGAAAATTTTACAGACCTAATCCTGCAACAGGTAAAGGATCTTAAGGAATTATTCCAATCAAAAGAAAAGGGATGGAGTGATACACCCTACGCCGAAGGAAAATGGACACCAAAGGAGGTTTTGGGCCATATGATCGACACAGAGCGCATCATGACTTTCCGGGCATTATGTTTTGCCAGAGGCGAAAAAAATTCCCTTCCCGGATTTGACCAAGATCCCTATGTGCTCAATGCCAGGTTTGGACAGGTTCCGATTGAGTTGCTTTTGGAGGATTTTGAAGCCCAAAGGAGGTCCTTGTTGACCTTGATTAAAACTTTGAATGAAAGTGTATTGGATAATGTAGGAACTGCAAATGGTAATCCGATTACCCCAAGAGCCTTGTTTTGGATCATTCCAGGGCATTTTGAACATCATATTAGAATACTAAAAGAAAGATATTAATCCATGCAAATACCTATTGCAGTAATCGATGCCTTCACTGATAAGCCATTTTCAGGAAATCCGGCTGGCGTTTGCCTTCTTGAAGAGTCACTTTCCCCAGATCAAATGCAATCCATCGCCATGGAAATGAATTTGAGCGAAACTGCTTTTGTAGAAAAGACTTCTGTACATGGCGTCTTTTCCTTAAGGTGGTTTACACCGACCTTGGAAATTGACCTTTGCGGTCATGCAACTTTGGCTTCAGCTTATTGGATGCTAAAATCCGGTTGGGCTAATGAGCGAGAAGCGATCCGGTTTGAAACACGCAGTGGGGAACTTCGAGTTACCGGAGATGGGGATCAATTGACAATGGATTTTCCTCTGATTCCGACATTTACCGATACTCATCCGCGGTTCAGTTCAGAGCTATTTGGAAATAAAATACTACATGCGGCCCAATTGAGAAGGAATTGGATTTTTGAGTTGGAAAATGAAAAAGCCGTCAGAGAATTTATTCCTGATTTTGGAGAGATTGCCGAAAACAGCGAGGAGGGATTTATTATCACTGCGCAAGGAGAAGGCAGATATGATATAGTAAGCCGGTTTTTTGGACCAAATGTCGGAGTTCCTGAGGATCCAGTGACAGGGTTTGCACATTGTGCTTTGATGGATTATTGGAATCAAAAAACAGGCAAAACACAACTGAAAGCTTTTCAGGCAAGCAAAAGAGGAGGAGAGCTTTTCCTCGAAAAGCATGATGATCGGGTTTTGATCAGGGGAAATGCAGTTCGGGTTCTAGTCGGTACATTGGAAATCAATTAGGTCCATGGAAAGCGAAGCAAAATCCAAAAGTCATCAAGTTCGAAAAGTGCTGAAACGGATTACGGATTACTGGCTGAATGACGCCAGTTTCGTAGTGCTTTTGGGTGCTTTGGTTTTCACGGTTTTTGTACTTCCCATCCTGATCGATTACGGTCATGTTAACATGCTTTTTGTCAACATGGTATTTATTTTTCTTTTTTTCACCGGAATTTGGGCCTCCGACAATAAGTTACTTATTACCCTCACTACACTTTTGTTTCTTACCCAACTTATCCTCAGGATTCTTCGATTCAGTGACTTGCCAGTAGAATTTTATTTTCTCGAACGTATTGTTGGATTGCTTAATATGATTGTTTTTATCTTTTTAAATATCAGGTTGTTATTTAGAAATTATGAAATCAATCTTTATCGGATTATAGGGGCAATAAATGTCTATTTATTAATGGCAATTCTTGGGGCTTTTGCTCTTGAAGTAATCCAGATAAGCGTGGGATCCTCTATCTCCGGGATATCCAAAGATGTTCCTGTCAAGGAACTTTCAGGTGTTGATCAGGACTTTTCGACTTACATCTATTTCAGTTTAGTTTCTCTCACCACAGTGGGCTTTGGGGATTATACCCCGGTCAACATTATGTCAAAAATGCTTTCAGTGATGCTTTCGACCACCGGTGTTCTTTATCCTGCGGTGGTGATCGCCAAGTTGGTGGGCTCAAGTAATCAGGAAATGCACTGAGAATTTCCATTCCTGTAAAATCCAGTCCGGGGAATCAGATTTCCTCCCTATTTTTTGAATAAACTTAGAACGCTACCTATGAAATCGAGCATAACCAAGGCGAACCACCGAAAGATGATTTTACCTAATGCGAGATTCCATTTAGCACTTAAAAACAAAATATAAACACATGAAAAAAATTTACCTGAGCATTTTGCTTTTGGTCAGCTTTGGGGTCACTTGGGCCCAAACCGAACGAAAAATCGAAGTGGAATCCAAAGTCGAATCTACTTCGGAAGTAACCATTAAAGGCAAAAGAGTTCCCTACAAAGCTACCGCCGGCACCCAACCGGTTTGGGATGAGAAAGGCGAAGCCATTGCCTCTCTGTTCTACACCTTCTATGAAAGGACGGACGTAACGGATAAATCCAAACGGCCTTTGGTAATCAGCTTCAACGGTGGTCCCGGTTCGGCCTCTATTTGGATGCATTTGGCCTATACCGGACCCGTGATTCTAAATATCGACGAAGAAGGCTATCCCGTTCAGCCTTATGGGACAAAAGCAAATCCGCATTCTATTCTGGATGTAGCTGACATTGTCTACATAGATCCGGTAAATACCGGCTATTCCAGAATTGTGAAAGAAGGAATCCCTCGAGAAACCTTTTTCGGGATCAATTCCGACATCAAATATTTGGCAGATTGGGTAAACACCTTTGTAACCCGCGTTAACAGATGGGCTTCTCCAAAATATCTGATTGGAGAAAGTTACGGCACTACCAGAGTGGCGGGTCTTGTTTCGCAACTTCAAAACTCCCACTGGATGTACTTCAACGGAGTAATTCTGGTTTCACCCACAGACATGGGAATTGAGCGTGGAGGCCCTGTGAAAATGGCGAATTATTGGCCATACTATGCAGCTACGGCCTGGTATCACAAGGCGCTTCCTGCAGATCTTCAAAGTAAGGATTTGGATGAATTGTTGGCAATAGTAGAGCCATTTGCCTTGAATGAAGTTCTCCCGGCAATGTCCAAGGGTGGATTGCTATCCGAAACTGAAAGAGATGCGATCGCTACCAAAATGGCGTACTACTCAGGATTGAGCAAGGAATCTATTCTTCAATACAACCTGATGGTGCCCACCAGC